>JBKPLV010000334.1:0-6672 GCA_046731795.1 Actinomycetota bacterium
GTGAGGCCGAGGATCTCCTCCTCGATCGCGTCCTCTCCCCAGAGCAGCTTCGTCGGCAGGTTCGTCTGCTCGGCCGGGGTGTCGTTGATCGCCCAGTGGACGGAGCGCACCCCCGGGAAGCGGCGAAGCACGTCCACGAGGTAGCCGCTCTCGAAGCGCTCTCCCGGCGCGGTGACGAGCACGACGAGCGCCTGGCCCGTGTTCCGCCCCTCCCGCACGACGAGGTGGCGGAGGTATCCCTGGCCCGTTCCCTGGTCGTAGGCGTCGAGCCGCTCCTCGCGAGCCCAGTCGCGCACCGCGAGCCGGATCCCGTTGCCGAGCTCCGTGGTGAGGAGGCACTCGTCGATCCCGATCACCTCGTCCCAGCGCCCGGCACGGTGGAACCCGAGCTCCACGCCGTCCTCGCCCGTCGTGAACGAGTACTCGAGCTTGTTCCTGTAGCCGAACAGGGACGCGGCCGGGACGATCGGCTCGAGCGGCGGATCGGGAAAGCGACCGATGCGGACGAGGGCGTCGCGCACCTGGCGCTCCTTCTCCGCGAGCTGCGCCTCGTAGGCGAGGTGCTGGAAACGGCAGCCGCCACACGTCCCGAAGTGCCGACAGGGCGCCTCGACGCGGGCGGCGCTCGGCTCGAGGAGCTGGGTGACGACTCCCTCCGCGAAGCCGCGCTTGACCTTGGTCAGTCGGGCGCGGACCGTGTCGCCCGGAAGCCCGCCGCGGGCGAACACGACGAAGCCGTCGTGTCGTCCGACGCCGTTGCCGCCGTACGCGAGCGAGTCGATATGGAGCTCGAGCTCCTCTCCTTTCCTGACGGGCGCGGCCATGTGCCGGCCCAGCGTAGCGTCGCGCTACGTGATGTCCCGGCGGCTCGTGCGCCACACGGCAAACGCGGCCGCGAGGCCGATCCAGACGGCGGCGATTCCGACGCAGCCGGCGAAGGAGAGGCCTTCGCCGCTTGTGTCGACGATCCCGAGCACGACCCCCGCGGGCAGGTACTTCGCGACGCCGTCGAGATCGACGAGGCCGAGCAGCACCCAGATGACCGGCTCGGCGACGAAGAGCCAGACGAGGGTCCCGACGAGGGCTCCGACTTGAGAGTGGACCGCTCCGCCCACGGCTGCGCCTAAGGCTCCGATCAGCGCCGCGGCGACGATTCCGCGGCACAAGCCGTTCGCGATGTCCACAGGCTCGATCGGCACGTCCACGATCGGGAGCCCGATCACGATGGCGACGGCAGTCGCGGCGAATGCGAGCAGCCCCAGGCCGAGGCCGGCCGCCGCGCCCACCAGGAGCTTCATCGCGACGACCAGGGGCCGCCGCGGCGTGACGAGAAGCGTGCGCGAGATCGTGCCGTGACGAAACTCGTTCGTGAACAGGAGCATCCCCAGCAGCAGCGCGAGGATCACGGCCGGAAAGGCCGCGGCGAGCACGACGTTCAGCTGGTAGTCGGGTGCGAGCCGGCCGTCCTCGGGCGGCGAGCCGATGTGCCCTGCGGCGAGCAGGCCGCCGAACCCGAGCGCGGCCAGGCCGTAGCCCCACATCGCCCGGATCGTCCGCAGCTTCAGCAGCTCGGCGGCGAACAAACGCGTCATGCGCCGCGCTCCCCGGGCTCCCCCGTGAGCTCGAGGAAGACCTCCTCGAGCGACGCGCGCTCGACCGACAGCTCGTGGAGGACGATCCCGTGCTCGGCCGCGAGCTCGCCGACCCGTTCGGGCGTAGCGAGCACGGAAAGCCGGCCGTCCCCGGCCGGCGCGGCCTCGATCCCACTCTCGGCGAGCAGTGCGGAGAGCCGGTCCGCAGTTGGGGAGCGCACGCTCGTCGAGCCTGCCGCCATCGCCTCCACCTCGCCCATCGCCGCCTGCCGGACGAGCTTTCCGCGATGGATGATCACGACCTCGTCGACCGTCTGCGCCACCTCGGCGAGCACGTGGCTCGAGATCAGGATCGTTCGGCCCTCGGCGGCCAGGGACCGGAGGAAGTCCCGCAGCCAGCGCATCCCCTGTGGATCGAGACCATTCGCCGGCTCGTCGAGGACGAGCACCTCGGGATCGCCGAGGAGCGCCGCGGCCAGGCCCAGCCGCTGACGCATGCCCAGCGAGTAGCCCTTCACGCGCCGCTTGGCGGCTTCGCGCAGGTCGACGAGCCCGAGAACCTCGTCCACTCGCGACCCCGGGATGCCGGCCGCGAGTGCAAGCACGCGGAGATGGTTCCTCCCGGAGCGGCCCGGGTGCGCGTCGAACGTCTCGAGCAGCGTGCCCACACGACGCGCCGGATCCTCGAGCTCCGCGTAGCGCCCGCCGAGAACCGTCGTGGTGCCCGACGTCGGCCTGACGAGGCCGAGGATGACGCGCATGGTCGTCGACTTGCCGGCGCCGTTCGGGCCGAGGAAGCCCGTGATTTTTCCGGGATGGACGGAGAAGCTGAGATCGTCGACGGCGAGCGTCGAGCCGAAGCGCTTCGTGAGACCGGCGACCTCGATCACGCGAGGACGGTGACGTGCACCGTGCGATCTCGAGGCCCGTCGAACTCGCAGAAGAAGATGCCCTGCCACGTGCCGAGCGCCAACGAGCCGTCTTCACGGAGCGGGACGACGACGCTCGGCCCCATGAGCGCCGCCCGGAGGTGCGTGGGTGCGTTCTCCTCCCCCGGCTCGACGTGCTGCCACGGCCAGCCTTCCTCCACAATCCGCTCGAGCGCCGACTCGAAGTCGCGAGCAACGGCCGGATCGGCGTGCTCGTTGATCGTCACGCCTGCCGTCGTATGCGGGACGTAGACGACCACCGCCGAGCCCGTCTCGCCGTCTATCGCATCGCGCACCTCGCCCGTGATGTCGACGACGTGGCTCCGCCGCGCCGTGCGCAACCGGATCTCGCGCACGTGACCTCTAGAGCGCGCCGCCGGCGGCCGGTGGCGCGCCCGCCTCGAGCGGGCTATCGCCTCCGCTCGCGCGGCTGAGGTACTCCTCGACGGTCAGCAGGTTGTCCTTGCCGCGCTCGACGATCGCCAGGAGCTCGGTCATGGACGCCACCTCCTCACGTTGCTCCTGCAGGAACCAGTGGAGGAACTGCTCTCCGACGAGCGCGCCCTCGTCGCGGGCGAGCTTCACGAGCTCGACGATCTGCTCGGTGACGCGTTTCTCCTGGTCGAGTGCGAGCGCGACCGGGGCGACAGCGTCCGCGAAATCCGTCTGCGGCGCGTCGATGCCGGGAGTGACCACGTCCTCGTCGGCGTCGAGGAGGTACTGCACCATCATCATCGCGTGGTTTCGCTCCTCCACCGCCTGGCGGTAGAAGTGCGCCGCGAGCTGCGGAAGCGACTGCGAGTCGTAGTAGGCGGCGACCGCGATGTACTGCTGCGACGCCGAGAACTCGTTCCGGATCTGGTCGTTGAGCCGGGCAACGAACGACGGCATGCGCCGACTCTACAGAGCGAGGGGCCGGCAGCGCCGGCCCCTCGCTGCATCAAGGCTGCATCAAGATGACGGGTTACGCCTCGAGCGTCTTCTTCAGCTCGATCCTGTGAGCCTTCTGCTCGACGGGCTTCGGGACGCGGATCTCGAGCACGCCGTTCTCGTACCGCGCCGAGATCTGATCCTGGTCGACGCCCTGCGGCAGGCCGACCGCGCGCGCAAACGTCCCGTACCGGCGCTCGAACCGGTAGAAGCCGTCCTCGGACGTCTCCTCGGTCTTCTCGCGTTCCGCAGAGACACTGAGGGTCTCGTCCTTGACCTCGATGTTGATCGCATCCTCCGGAATCCCGGGAAGATCGAACGCGTACACGACGTCCGACTCGGTCTCCCACACGTCGAGAGCAGGGACCCAGTTCTGCGTCACGCGGCCCGGGCCTTCGAGCATGCCGTTCATGAGGCGACCCATCTCGGTCTGCAGGGACGCCAGCTCGCGGAACGGCTCCCAGCGCATGAGTGTCGTCATGCCACTACCTCCTTCTTGGATCTGTTCCAACTACCAGTATAAAACTTGAGTGCTTGGCACGCAAGTCAATACTCACGGTAGCATCGGCGCGGTGGCGGGGGTGCCGACCGAGCTCAAGGGCCGCAGCTTCACGCGCGTGGCAGCGTGGTCGCGGGACGAGCTCGCGCTGCTGCTCGACCTCGCCGACGAGCTCAAGGCGGAGCGCGCCCGCAGGCCGGAGCTCCGCGTGCTGCCGGGCAGGACGATCGGCCTGATCTTTCACAAGCCCTCCACCCGCACGCGTGTCGCGTTCGAGGTCGGCATCGCCGAGCTCGGCGGCATGGCGCTGTTCCTCCCGGCCGCGGAACTGCAGCTCGCCCGCGGCGAGTCGTTCAGGGACACCGCGCTCGTCCTCTCGCGGTTCCTGTCGGCGCTCATGATCCGCACCTTCGACCAGCAGGAGGTCGAGGAGTTCGCGGCGCATGCCTCGATTCCCGTGATCAACGGGCTCACCGACGAGACCCACCCGCTCCAGGCGCTTGCGGATGCGATGACGCTCCGCGAGCGCTTCGGCGACCTGTCCGGCCTGCGGCTCGCGTACGTCGGCGACGGGAACAACGTCTGCCATTCCCTGATGCGGATCTCGGCTCGCTTCGGGGTGCACCTCGTCGCCGCGACGCCTTCGGGCTACGAGCCGTCGGCGGCGTTCGCCGAGGCCGCGGCGCAAGATGCGCGGGCGAGCGGCGGCAGCGTCTCGGTGGTCACCGATCCGCGCGAGGCGGTGCGCGGCGCGCATGCCGTCTACACGGACGTCTGGGTGAGCATGGGTCAGGACTCCGATCGGGAGCGGCGCCTCCGCGATCTCGAGCCGTATCGGATCGACGCCGGCCTGCTCGCGCTCGCTGACGCGGACGCTGTCGCCATGCATTGCCTCCCCGCACACGTCGGGGAGGAGATCACGGACGACGTCCTCTACGGGCCGCGCTGCCTCGCGTGGGAACAGGCCGAGAACCGGCTGCACACGCAGAAGGCCCTGATGGCCTTGGTGATCAGGTGACGTTCGACGATCACGTGCGCGCCGCGCTCGACGAGCTACCGCCACACCTCGCCACCGCTCTTGAGAACGTCGCGGTCGTCGTCGAGGACGAGAACGCGGACGACCCGGACCTGCTCGGCCTGTACCACGGGGTCCCGCTGACCGAGCGCGGCGACATGGCGGGGATGCCTCCGGACACGATCTCGATCTACCGTCTCCCGCTCGAGGAGTCGTTCCGCGATCCGGCCGATTTACAGGAGGAAATACGGATCACCGTGCTGCATGAGCTCGCGCACTATTTTGGGCTCGACGAGGATCGTCTGGCGGAGCTTGGATACGACTGAAAGCGGGAATGGGGCACCCATGGGAGACGTTTCAACCCGCGTGACACCGAACGACATTCATACGCAGATCGAGCAGATCTCGGAGGAGCGCCAGGAGCTCTGGCAGCGCCTCTCCGAGGGGCTCGACACCGACGTCCAGACCCAGCTCCGGGACCTCGACTCACGCCTCCAGGAGCTGTGGCAACTCCTCCGCGTCGAGAAGGCACGCCTCCGCTTCGGGGAGCGCGACGAGATCGTTCGTCGCGCACGCGCCGAAGAGCGCCTCGAGCGCGCGGCGTAGCGCGAAGCAGGAGATCGGGCGGGACGCGCGCATATCATCGGCGCGTGCCGCTCTTCGGAAACAAGCGAACCGACCCGGTCTCCGTGGAGACCGAGCAGGAGCGCCTGCGTGCCATTCGCATCGCGGCGGAGCAAGAGCTCGGGCGGTTGCGTCGAGAGCTCACTGAGCGGGTCGCCGCCGTGGAGGCGCGCGAGCGCGAGCTGTCCGACGCCATCGGCCGCGCGCAGCGAACGAGCGGCCGGTCCTCGAACCCGGACGACAGAGCCCTCGACCACGCCCGGGTGGGGCTCGCCGCACATGCACAGGAGCTCAACCGGCGCGAGCGCGACCTCGAGGCTCGCGAGAGTGTCCTCTTCAAGATGGAAGCCGATCTCGCTCGCCGTGCCGCGAGCGCAGCCGAGACCCCGGAGGAGCGCCTGCAGCACATCGAGGAGCGACTTGCCGCGCTGCATGAGGCGGAGAAGGCGTTCGCCAGGACGCAGGCCGAGCTCGCCGCGCGCAGCGCCGACCTCGCGAGTCGCGAGGCGGCGCTCGCCGAGAACGCGATCGCGGGGGCACTCGACGCCGGTCCGGTCGTGCCGAGCCGTGCGGAGATGGACGAGCTCGACGAGCGTCTTCGTCGTCTCGAGCGAGAGACCCGGGACGCGACGAAGGAGCACGGCTTCGGCGACAGCCTCCGAGCGCTGGAGCACCGCGGCCTGCGCGGCACCTCGCCTGGCCACTGACGCCTCTACACTGAGCCCGCGCGGGGCGTTAGCTCAGCTGGGAGAGCGCCGGCTTTGCAAGCCGGAGGTCACCGGTTCGATCCCGGTACGCTCCATGGCCCAACCAAGCCGTTTGTGTGGGATAGGCGAGGGCTCGGATGTGCTCCGAGCCCTCGATTTGTCAGGTTTTGTCAGGTTGCGCAGCCGGCCACTCGACGTACTCGTACATGTCCTTCCAATGGGCTCGTCTCTGGGGAGGAAGTAGTTCGGGCGAGACTGCGGTTTGGCCGACCGCTCAAGCGACATTCCCGCACACTGGGGCAGGCGAATGCGCCCTAGCTTGCTCGTCGTAGCATCCGAGCTAATGACGGACGTGTCCGCACCCTGGGTCGCACGC
>JBKPLV010000335.1:0-16183 GCA_046731795.1 Actinomycetota bacterium
TGCGATCGTCGTGAGCCATGCCGCCTCGCACTCCGGGACAACGCCCCGCTGAAGCGCCCGCAATGCTTGGACGAACGTCGTCTGCAGCGCATCGTCGGCGTCTTCGCGCGATCCGAGCTGGCGCCTGCAGAGCGTGAGAACCGCCTTGGAGTGGTCGCGGAAGAGCCGTGCCGCGTCGTCCTCGACGGTCAGCTCGGGACGAACGGCGACGCTCGACATCCTCAGCTACGCCCGCGTCCGCTCACGTTCCTGATTTGCGTCAAAACGCACGATCGGTCTTCCCTCGTTCGAGGGAATCTCGTCAGCGGGCGTCCAAAAGCTGGGCCTCCGGTGTCGTACGGGGCATGACCGACATCCCAACCCAAGGAGGAACGATGTCGCACGCATTTCGCCGCGTCGCACTGACGACGATCCTTGCCGGAGCCTGTCTCGCGCTGGCCGGGGGGACGGTCGCGGCCCGTCCCGCACCACCCCTCACCATCGACGGGGTCGCAATAGACGACGGGGTCGCCGTCGTGACCGGCGCGGTCGCAGATCCCCAAAGCTCGCTGGAGGCCAACGGCGCACCCGTGACCGTCGAAGACTCGGGTGCGTTCGTCACGTCCGTCGACCTCGGCTTGACCCGTGCGCTCGTTCTGTCGCTGGCGGGTGCACCGGGCGAGACGATCACGATCCGCATCCCCGTCGCCGTGCTGTCGAGTAACAGCGGCAACGGGATACTCGACGATCTCGTCGACGCCGGAATCGCAATCGACGTCCCCGTGGAGGGCTTCCGGATCGTCGACGGGCAGATGCCTCGAATCGACGGGTCCGTCCTGAACGGCTCGAAGCTCACGGCCCTCGAGGTGAACGGCGTCGACGTACTCGACGATCTCGGCAGTGACGGGGCGTTCTCGATCCTCGCTCCAAGATCGCCCGCGTCGCATTCCGTGAACGTCGTCGCGGTCGATCGTCAGGGCCTTTCACAGAAGACGAGCTTCCGAACGACGACGGTCAGATCGGTGATCCGCACCCGGGCAGGGACCAGCGTGTCGGCCGCCGGCGCACGAGGGCTCGTCATCACAAAGCTCAGGTTCGACAAGAGCCGGCTGCTGAAGACGAGGCACCTCCGCGTCGTGGTGACGGTCAAGGACCGGCGCGGCTACCTCGTCCGCGGCGCGAGCATGCGTCTCGTCGCCACGCCGCGCAACCGGATCGCGGACGGCTCGATGCGGACCGGATTCACGAACGGTCTCGGCAAGACCAGCATCACCTACCGGCTG
The DNA here is from genome assembly GCA_046731795.1 of Actinomycetota bacterium. GTDB lineage: Bacteria > Actinomycetota > Thermoleophilia > Gaiellales > Gaiellaceae > GMQP-bins7. The sequence goes on from JBKPLV010000335.1 coordinate 1,263, forward strand.
TGCGCAACTGCACTCGCCGGCACGAGGCCATACCTCGTCCTGGCGGCGACCGCGTCGACGCCAACCGCGATCGCCACGCGCAAGGCCGCTGTTCTCCTGAGGAGCACGTCCGGAAACTGAGCCGCCCCTACGCGGCGAGTGGCCGGCGCCCAATCTCCCTCACGCCGGTCTTTTCTCCGCCGCCCAGGAGCTCCTGGCCCCCCGGCCAGGAGCTCCTTTCCACGAAAAGGCGTGACGATGCAGCTCTTCAGGTGCCGTCGGCAACGGGCTACACTGGCCGACCGCGGGCCGTTAGCTCAGCTGGTAGAGCAGGGGACTCTTAATCCCAAGGTCGAAGGTTCGAATCCTTCACGGCCCATTTCTTTGGGCAGGACGGAAAGCGCGCCCGCGCTTTCGCCGCACTTCAAAGACGCTCGCTGCAAAGGGACAGGAGCGCGCCGGCCGTACGCCTGCCATGCCGGGTCGGACGCGGCGTTCACTGGAGCTCGAGCTCGTCGATGCCGAGTGCAGTGGCATCGAACTGCCGGGCCGCGTCGTCGAGCAGCGCGGTGTGATCGTCGAGCGCCGGGTTCAGATGGATGAGGGTGAGGGCCGTGACGCCGGCCTCCCGGGCGACTCGGGCGGCGTCGGCCGCGGTCGCGTCCCGCTCCGGATACATCGGATCTTCGGACGAGGACCAGGCCTCGTGCAGCAGGTGTCTCACGCCTTCGGCGAGAGCTGAGCTCGAGCGCTCGTACGGGGTGTCGGTGACGAACGCGAGGTAGTCGTCGACCCGCAGTCCCGCGCTCGGCGCCCAGTGACGCGGCTGCGGGCTTGCTCGTACCTCGAACCCTCCGATCACCTGCGGCCCCTGGATCACCTCGTGGATCTCGTATCGGCTCCTCACGTCGCTCGGCGCCACAGGCGGCTGGAGCAGAGGAGCCAGGATGTCCGCGCTCGCTCTCTCGTACAGCCACGCGCCCGGAGCCCAGATCGCCGGCTCGAGGCTCAACCACGGCAGGTAGGGCAGGCCGCAGACGTGATCGAAGTGGAAGTGCGTGAGCACGACGTCGAGCTCGGCGACGCCGTCGAGCAGCGTCGGGTCTGCGAGCAAGCTGCGGGTGCCTGTCCCAAGATCGAGGAGCAACGCTCGGCTGCCGTCGCGAACGAGGACGGAGCTCGTCTCGCGCGTGGCGGACGGCGCGCCGCCGCCGCTGCCGAGGATCGTTGCGAACACGCCGTCTCGAGGCTATCGGCCGGCCACGGCCCACCGGTCGAGCCGAGGCGTCGAGACGATGTCGGCTCCAGCCACTCGTAGGCTTCCGCGCGTGAAGGTCTTCACGGTCGTCGGGAACAGACCTCAGTTCATCAAGTCCGCTCCGCTCTCCGCGGCACTCCGCGATGCGGGCGTCGACGAGGTCGTCCTGCACACCGGGCAGCACTGGTACCACACGATGTCGCAAGTCTTCTTCGACCAGCTGCGGCTGGCGGAGCCGCGCTATCGACTGGATCTGCACACCTCGGACACCAACGCGATGCAGCCCGTGATCGCGGAACACGTGGCCGCGGAGTCGCCCGACCTCGTGCTCGTCTACGGGGACACGAACTCGACGCTCTCCGGCGCGCGCGCAGCGACCGACGCCTCTATCCCCCTCGCGCACGTCGAGGCGGGCCTCCGAAGCGGCGACCTCGAGATGCCGGAGGAGCACAACCGCATCGAGACGGACCGGCTCGCGTGGCTTCTCTTCTGCCCCGACGACCGCTCGCGCCGCACGCTCGAGGAGGAGGGCGTGCTCGGGCGCATCTACGTCGTCGGGGACGTGATGGCCGACGCGACCCGCCTGTTCGCGCCCATCGCCCGCTCCGCTTTCCCGGTGCCCCACGACCCGGGCTCGTACGTCGTCGTCACGATCCACCGGCAGGCGAACGTCGAGCAGCCGCGGCTGGGGCACATCGTGGACGGGCTGAACCGAGTCGACGGCATGGTGATCTTCCCGGTGCACCCGCGAACGCGCGCCCGCATGCAGGAGGAGGGCCTGACGCTCGGACCGCACGTGCGTCTCATCGAGCCGCTCAGCTACCTCGAGCTCGCCTCCCTCGCCTCGCAGGCGCGCGTGATCGTCACCGACTCGGGAGGACTGCAGAAGGAGGCCTACTGGTACGGCGTCCCGTGCGTGACGGTCCGTCCCTCCACCGAATGGGTAGACACGGTCGTGGTCGGGGCGAATGTGCTCGTCGACGCCGAGCCCGAGGCGATCGCCGGCGCGGTGGCGAGCGCGACCATGCCGGCGGGGAGACCGGTCCTGTACGGCGACGGCCACGCCTCCGAGCGGATCGCGCAGGTGCTCGTCGCTACGATCCCGAGCCGATGACGCGCGACGTCGCCATCGTCGGAGCCGGGTACGTCGGCGTCCCCCTCGCTCGCACGTTTGCCGAGGCCGGCAAGCGCGTACTCCTCGTCGACGTCGACCCACGCCGGGTCGCGCAGCTGAACGCCGGCGAGAGCTATATCGAGGACGTTCCCGCGGACGTGCTGAAGCCGCTCGTGGAAGCCGGTCTCGTGGCCGCGACCACCGACTACGACGAGCTCCGCGACGTCGACGCCATCCTCGTGGCGCTGCCCACCCCGCTCTCGCGGCAGCGCGAGCCGGATCTGCGCATCCTCATCTCGGCCGCCGAGCAGATCGCGACGCGGCTCAAGCCGGGACATCTCGTCGTCCTCGAGTCGACAACGTACCCGGGGACCACGCGCGAGCAGGTACAGCCCATCCTCGAGCGCGGCAGCGGGCTCGAGGCCGGACAGGACTTCCATCTCGCCTTCTCGCCCGAGCGCGTCGATCCGGGCCGCGAGGACTGGACGACGAAGAACGTCCCGAAGGTCGTCGGAGGCGTGGACGAGAGCTCGACGGACGCCGCTGCTGCGCTCTATGGCGCCGCGATCGAGGACGTGCACCGCGTGTCATCGCCGGAGGCAGCCGAGCTCACGAAGCTCCTCGAGAACATCTTCCGCTCCGTCAACATCGCGCTCGTCAACGAGCTCGCGCAGCTCTGCGACCGCATGGACATCGACGTCTGGGAGGTCATCGAGGCCGCCGCGACGAAGCCCTTCGGCTTCATGTCGTTCAAGCCGGGACCGGGCCTCGGCGGCCACTGCATCCCGATCGACCCCTTCTATCTCACGTGGAAGGCGCGCGAGTTCGGCTTCTACACCGAGTTCATCGAGCTCGCGGGCAAGGTCAACGAGTCGATGCCCTACTTCTGCCGCTCGCTCGTATCGCAGGCGCTCAACCACGTGCGTCAGCGCTCGCTGAAGGGCTCGAAGGTTCTCGTCCTCGGCGTCGCGTACAAGCCGGGGATCTCGGACACCCGCGAGTCTCCGGCGATCAAGCTCATCGCGCTGCTCGAGAACGCCGGGGCTGACGTCTCCTACCACGACCCACACGTGCCCTCGTTCTCCGAGAACGGCCTGTCCATGAGCTCTGCACCGCTCGAGCCTGCCGCCTACGACTGCGTCGTCGTGGTCACCGACCACGGGGAGATCGACTACGAGGCGCTGGTCGAGGAGTCGCAGCTCGTCGTCGACCTGCGCAACGCGACCGGTGCGAGCGGCCGCAGGTCGGACAAGGTCTGGAAGCTGTGACCGTCCGCGTGGGTCAGGCCGGCCTCGGCGAATGGGGCAAGAATCTCGCGCGCAACTTCGCGGACCTCGCCGAGCTGACCTGGCTGACCGACCCGGCCGACGGGAAGGCGGGGGAGTTCAGCGCGCGCTACCCGCAGGCGCGCTGGGCGGGCTCACTCGACGAGATGCTGGAGGACCCGGAGCTCGACGCAGTCGTTCTCGCGACACCTGTGCCGACCCACCACGAACTCGCGAAGCGTGCGCTCGAGGCCGGCAAGCACGTCTTCGTCGAGAAGCCGCCGGCGATGACCGCGACCGAGATCGACGAGCTCGTGACCATTGCGAAGGAGCGCGACCTCGTTCTCATGCCGGGCCACTTGCTCCTCTACCACCCCGGCGTCAAGAAGCTGAAGGAGCTCGTCAACACGGGCGAGCTCGGTGAGGTCCTCTGTGTGTACGGCAACCGGCAGAACCTCGGCCGGATCCGGCCCTACGAGAACGCGCTCTGGTCACTCGGCGTGCACGACCTCTCCGTCATCCTCTACCTCCTGGACGAGGACCCCGTCGAGGCGATCGCCCTCGGACGCGACTTCCTCCAGCCCGGCGTCGAGGACGTCGTCTTCTGCTACCTCCGCTTCCCCTCGGGCCGCATCGCGCACATGCACCTGTCGTGGCTCGACCCGCACAAGATGCGGAAGATGACCGTGGTCGGCACCGAGAAGATGGCCGTGTTCGACGACATGGAGCTCGACCGCAAGGTCACCGTCTACGAGAAGGCGCCGTGGAGGCCGGTGAGCACCTACGGCGAGTGGCAGACGCGCACGGGCGACATCCACATCCCGAAGATTGCGACTGACGAGCCGCTGAAGCTCGAGTGCCTTCACTTCCTCTCGCTCGTCCAGGGCGACGGTGACCGCTCGCAGGTGGCGCACGACGGCGCCCGCGTCGTCCGGGCCCTCGACATGCTCACGAACTCGCTGAATGGCGGTTGAGGTCCACCCGAGCGCGGTCGTCTACCCGGGCACGGTGCTGGGCGACGGCGTCAAGGTGCTCGAGAACGCCGTCGTCGGGAAGCAGCCGGCGCTCTCGCCCCAGTCGACCGCGAAGCGAGAGGCGCTCTCCCCGACCGAGGTCGGGGAGGGCACGGTGATCTCCACCGGAGCGATCGTCTTCGCCGGCTCACGCATCGGCGCGCGGGTCATCCTCGGGGATCAGTCCTGCGTCCGCGAACGGGTGACGATCGGCGACGACGTCGTCCTCGGCCGGGGGTCGCTCGTCGAGAACGACACGACGATCGGGGCGATGACGCGGATCCAGGCCGAGGCGTACATCACTGCGTACTCGACGCTCGAGGAGCACGTTTTCATCGCGCCCTGCGTGGTGACCACGAACGACAACTTCATGGGCCGCACCGAGCGGCGGCACGCGCTGATGAAGGGACCGACGATCCGGCGTGGCGCGCGCGTGGGTGGCGGCGCCGTCCTCTGTCCGGCCGTCGAGATCGGCGAGGACGCGTTCATCGGCGCAGGCGCGGTCGTCACGAAGGACGTGCCGCCTCGAGTGATCGTCGTCGGGAATCCGGCACGCGTGCTGCGCGACGTGCCCGCCGACGAGTTGCTCAGCCCTTGACGACCGCGAGCCGGTAGCGCGTCGCGCCCGCGCTCGAGATCCGCACCTGCACGTAGTACGTCCCCGCGAGCTTGGGGCGATACGAGAGGTACTGGCGTGCGCCCGGGCGGGCGGAGGTGCGGACGCGGTAGTGAAAGTCCGCCACGCGCTCGATCGATCGGGCCTGAGGACGCCAGACCGCGAGGCTCAAATCGATGCTGGGGTCCGAGCCGGTCAGCCCGACGTACACCGGCTGGCCGCGGTTCAGGTGGATCGCGTACACGTCGTCCTGGTCGTCCCAGAAGTCGACGCGGGCACTCAGCCGCTTGTTGGCGCCCGAGACCGGGTACGAGCGCGTTCCGAGGTCGTCGTTGGTCTCGTAGGAGTCGTGCGGCGGAGGTGTGGCGAGCGCGGCGACGGCAGCTCCGACGCTGAGCCGTCCCCAGCCCGAGTACGTGTCTCGACCCGCGAGGCAGGCGTCGCAGCCGGTGCCGGCATCGAGGTCGACGGCCGTCGATTCCAGAAGCCTCGTCACCTGGTCGGGACGCAGCGTCGCATGCAGGCTCAGCAGCACGGCGGCGGCCGCGGTGACCTGCGGCGTCGCGAACGACGTTCCCTGCGCCTCCCGGTACTCCACCGGTCCGCAGCTCGAGTAGCCCTGCTCGGCGCAGCTCGGGGAGCGGGCGGTCAGCGGCCGCGGAAGGATCGAGAAGATGTCGAGCCCCGGGGCGGCGATGTCGTTGTAGATCGGATCGCGGTTCGAGAACGCGGGGACCTGCCCCTCGGCAGTCGTTGCGCTCACGCCGAGGACGTGGGGAAGCGCGGCGGGATAGCTCGCGTACCTCCACGGGCTCGTCGGCGCCTGGTCGGAGTTCCCGACTGCCGCAACCACCACGACGCCGTTCGCGATTGCGTACGCGACGGCGTCGGCCTCGAGCCGCGAGTAGGTGTCGCGGTCGGGATCGAGCGGGTCGCGGACACCACCGAGGCTCATGTTGATCACCCTCGCCCCGTTGTCGACGGCCCACCGGATCGCCCGCGCCTCGGCGTCGACGGGGATCGTGCGCGACCTGGTCACGACCTTCGCGACGAGCAGCTGCGCCGAGGGCGCGAGCCCCGCGATCCCGATGCCGTTGTTGACGCCGGCACCGATGAGTCCGGCGACGAAGGTGCCGTGGCCGAGCGAGTCGACGCGCGCGGAGCCGCCGACGAAGCTCTTCGCGTCGAGGATGCTCTTCGTGAGGTCCGGATGGGTCCCGTCGACGCCGGAGTCGATCACCGCCACCGGGATCTGCTCGAGCTTCGGCAGCGTGATCCACGACGAGTAGAAGCCGCTGTAGGGGAGGTACCACTGCTTGGGCACGAGCGGATCCGTGGGCGTGAACGCGAGGTGCCGCGTCACGAGCGGCTCGACGTAGCGGACACCGGAGATCCCACGGAGCGAGGCACCGGCGGGCACGTCGGCGACGAGCGCCGGGATCGGGTTCAGGCTCTTCGGTCTCTTCCCGGTCCTCCGTTGGATGGCGCTCTCGACCGCCTGGGCGTTCGCGCCGTGTGCGAGCCCGACGGCGACGCGGGTCGCGCTCGCGCTCGCCGGCAGCCCGAGCCAGGCAGCGAACACGACTGCGGCGAGCAGCAGGCGTCTCATCCGCTCACCTGGACCGACGGCGAGATTCCAGCGGCGAGCTCCGAGGTCGCGTTCGTGCGGGCCCGGTACGTGCCCACCGGGACGGCGTCGAGCTGGACCTTGAACGTCCCCGAAAGGTCGACCACCGCCTGGTCGACGAGCGTCCATGTCGATCCCCGCTTGCGTTCGAGCGTCACCTGCGTTCCGGGAGTCTTCGGCTTCATCGCGCCGGTGAAGACGTCGGGCTCCAGCGCGGAGGGTCGCGAGAGCGTGAGCCGGGGAGCGACGAGGACGAGCATGGCGGGAGAGGCGCCGCCCTGCGCCTCCAGCCGGTAGCGCGTCGAGCGCAGTGGCTTGACACCGATGGAGACGGCGCCGGTCGAGTCTGGCGTGACCGACTGGACCGAGGCCCACGAGGTGCCGTCCGCGGACGATGCGAGCTGTGGCTTCCCGAGCCCACGGCCGATGCCGCCGAGCGTGGTGCCCGAGCCGAACACGACGGATCCGGTCGCCGGACGGTCGAGTCGCAGGACGCCGATCGTCACCCAGGTCGAGCGCAGACCGAGCGCGGTGCGCACGACCGAGGCCGGGACCTGCTCCGAACCAGAGGCAGTCTGGAGCGTGAGGCTGCGAAGCCGCCCGGACGGGGTCGGGACGCCGGTCGCGTCGATCACGCGCGCGTCGGCGCTCAGCTTCGACTGCAACGTTCGCGCGCCGAGCAGCACCGGGCCCCACTTGAAGTACGGCGAGGCCCTGTCCCACGGATCCGGACGCGAGACGAGGTAGGGGACGCTGAAGCCGAAGACGTCCGCCGCGCTTGCCGTCTTCCCGCCGGAGCTCGAGAAGTAGTACGTCGTCGCGACCTTGCCGCCGTAGGTGACGACCTGCCCGGCCGTGTCGGCGACCGCCTTCGTCGTCGAGGGCTTCTCGCCGCCGACCCCGAGGTACACCTGGCTGCGCGGGTCCGAGTACAGGTCGTACGGCTTTCCCTTGAGCACGCTCGCGAGCGCGTACGAGCGCGCGGCGACGGCCTGCGCCTTGAGCGCCTCCGCGGGCCACGTGTAGGGCATCTCTCCGGCAACGACCCCTTGCAGGTAGCTCTCGAGCGGGAGGACGTTGACGACCCGCAGGAAGCCACCCTGCGGTACGAGCTCGACCTTGCCGCGGTACAGGCGGCCGTCGAGCCCGAGCGGCGCCTTCTTGCCCGGACGGAGGATGAGCGGCTGCGCCGCCGCCACCGGGCCGGTGGGGGTCGCGAGCGTGAGGTCCGGGCGAATGGTGAACGTCCCCTTCGGCAGCGCGAACTTCGCGCCGGTCGCGTCGACCGCCGTGAACGGGACCGACGAGGAGACTGTGACCGCGCGGCGCCCCTCGCCGAGCAGCACGCGCAGCTCCTTGCGCCCGGCCTTTCCGATCTTCGTCCCGGTGTAGTAGTAGGAGAGGATCTCGTCGTACGACCGCCCCGCGACCGCTTGGCCGTAGGCGCCCCACTGGCTCATCCCGACGCCGTGGCCCCAGCCACGTCCGGAGACGACGAACACGGCCTCGCCGTACGACGAGCCGGGGGTCTGCTGGCCCGACGCGGAGGCGACGGAAGTGAGGAGAAGGACGAAGGTTGCCGCAATCAGGGCGCGCACGGACGCTCCAGGGTAGCTCGGATGGATGAGCTCTTTGTGTTCTCGGCCGCAGCCGCCGGAGCTTGAGCGAACCGGCCTATTTCCAGGCGGTTTCGGTGACGAGCGCGCGGGCCTTGAGCGGCTCCCACCACGCACGGTTGTCCGCATACCAGGCGACGGTCTCGGCCAGGCCGTCGGCGAACCCGTGCGCCGGCTTCCAGCCGAGCTCGGCGGAGATCTTCGACGCGTCGAGCAGGTAGCGCCGGTCGTGGCCGGGCCGGTCCGGGACGATCGTCTTCAGGGACGCCGGCTTCCCCGTGAGCTCGAGGACGCGATCGGCGATCTCCTCGATCGTCGCCTCGACCGCCGAGCCGACGTTGTACGTCTCACCGGGGCGGCCCTCGCGGAGCACGAGGTCGATGGCCTCGCAATGGTCGAGCACGTGCAGCCACTCGCGCTTGTTCTGCGTCGAGGCGTACATCGGGAGCGGCTCATCGTCGAGCGCGTTGGTCGTGAACAGCGGGATGACCTTCTCCGGGAACTGGAAAGGGCCGTAGTTGTTCGAGCAGTTCGTGATCGTCACCGGTAGCCCGAACGTCTCGAAGTAGGCGCGCACCGCGTGATCGGCCCCCGCCTTCGATGCGTTGTACGGGGTGCGCGGCCGGTAGGGCGACTCCTCTGTGAAGACCTCGTCCGTGTCGAGCGCGAGGTCGCCGTATACCTCGCAGGTCGAGACGTGGTGAAAACGCCTGACTCCGGCCGCCCGCGAGGCGTCGAGCAGCGTCTGCGTCCCGAGGACGTTCGTCCGGAAGAAGCGCGTCGGATCCACCACGGCGAGCGAGTTGTGCGACTCGGCGGCGAAGTTCGCGACCACCTCGGTGCCGTTCTCGCGCAGCGTGGCCTGGGCGAGGTCGCGGTCGCAGATGTCTCCTTCGACGAACGCGATCCGGTCCTCGATCGCCGCCAGGTTCTCCCTGTTCCCGGCGTAGGTGAGGAGGTCGTACACGACGACCTCGTCGCCCGGATGGCGCTCGAGCCAGTAGTGGACGAAGTTCGAGCCGATGAAGCCGGCGCCGCCGGTGACGAGAAGGCGCATCCGCGGAAGGCTAGCCGCGAATCTCGGAAAGGCAGGCGCGCAGCCCGTCGCGCCAGTGTGGGAGCACGGGAGCCCCCGGCCGTTCGCTCCGCAGCACCGAGTACGCGGGCCGCGGCGCGGGGCGCTCGAGGTCGGCGCTCGAGATGCGACGCACGCCGCACTCGATGCCGGCGTCCTCGAAGATCGCCTCCGCGAACTCGGCCCAGGTGCAGTCACCCGCAGCGGCGAGGTGCCACAGGCCCTTGGGCAGGTCGTCCTCGACGAGCTGGTGAACCGCAGTCGCGAGATCGCCGACGAAGGTCGGGCAGCCGCGCTGGTCGTCGACGACGGAGACCTCCTTGCGCTCCTCGCCGAGCCGGAGCATCGTGCGGAGGAAGTTGTGACCGGTCGGGCCGAAGAGCCAGGACGTGCGCACGACCCACCCGTCGTTACCGGCCGCAGCCTCGCCGTGGAGCTTCGTCCGCCCGTAGGCCGAGGCCGGGTTCGGCCCGTCGGACTCGACGTACGGCGAGCGCTTGCGACCGTCGAAGACGTAATCGGTGGAGAACGTGACGAGCGGCACCTTCAACGCCGCGGCATGCGCCACGCCCGCGATGTTGACGGCAGCGGCGCCTTGTGGGTCTACCTCTGCGCCGTCGACGTCCGTCCAGGCGGCGGTGTGCAGCACGAGATCGATCCCGTCGCGCCGGCTCGGGTCGAGCGGATGCGAGACATCCCAGTCGGCGCGCGTGAGCGCGAGGACGTCGTCGCCCGCGAAGGCCTCCTGCAGCGCGCGGCCGAGCTGGCCGCCCGCGCCGGTGATCAAGACGCGACGGCGTCCCGCGAGGAGAGGATCGGCGTGCTCGTGCTCCATAGGGACGCGACGCGCGGGTCGTTCCAGGGAACGGTGTGCTCGTCGGGGTCGGCCGGGTCGTACTCGGCGGTGACGTGGTAGCAGAAGAGGATGTCCGTCAAAGCCTCGAAGCCGTGGGCGTGGATCCCCGGGATGTAGACCGCGACCGGGTTGTCCTCGCCGATGTCCTCGGTGAAGGCCTCGCCCGACGTGCGGTCGAGGACCACGACGCGAGCCGTGCCCCGGAGGCAGGCGAAGAGGTCGTCCTGTCCACGCTCGTGGTAGTGCAGCCCGCGGACGACGCCGGCACGCGAGAACGAGACGTTCGTCTGGTGCATCGGCTTCGGGAGCTCGCTGTCCCGCCGAAGCTCGCAGAACCAGCCTCGCTCGTCCTCGAACCGACGGAGCGGTATCCGGCGCAGGCCGTCGATCACGCGGCGTCCTGCTTGTTCGCGCCCGTCTGCTCGATCCGCCGGCCGATGTCCGCGAGGTGCTGCCAGTGCTTGCCCGCGTCCTCCCACCAGCCCTCCACCTCGGAGGCGTCCAGCCTTCCCGCGAGCGCGTAGTGGCGGTTCACGTCGGTGATCTCGAGCTCGCCCCGAACAGAGGGAGAGAGCCTCGCGATCACCTCGAAGACGTCGGGCGGGTAGCAGTAGAGGCCGACGACCGCGTGCTGCGAGGGCGGAGCGGCAAAGCGCTTGTCCACGACGCCGGCCTTCTCGACGATGTCCGAGACGCGCCCGTCGTCGTCGTAGACGACCACGCCGAAGTTCTCCGGATCGTCGACCTCCTTCACGAAGATGCGCGCGCGGGACCCGTCGTCCTCCGCCCACTCCTGCACTGCCGACGACTGCGCGAACTCGAAGATGTTGTCGCCGAGGACCACGACCAGCGGCGCATCGCCAGCAAAGTCCTCGGCCATGCCGACGACCTGGGCGATGCCGCCGGGCTCCGTCTGCACCTTGTAGGTGAGATCCAGCTGGAGAATCGGGTCGCCGCCGCCGCGCGGCGCGAGCCGGCCGTCTCCGAGGAGGTCGATCATCTGCCCGGCGTGGCCCTTCCCGGTCACGAGCAGTACCTCCGTGATGCCCGCGAGCTGCAGGAGCTGGAGCGGGTAGTAGATCATCGGCCAGCTTCCGACCGGAAGCAGGTGCTTGTTCGCGACGCGGGTCAGCTCGCCGAGGCGTGTGGCCTCTCCTCCCGCACAGATGAGCCCCTTCGGCTGCACGTCGGGATGCTAAGCGTGTGGCGCTACACGCGCTTCCGCTCGCGTGCGCGCCACGTGTTGCGGGCGGCGGCCTTTCGCGCCTGCACCCGCGGGACGGCGCGGACGGCCGCGACCCAGACGTAGAGCGCAGCGCCGACCAAGCCCCCGACCAGGGCGAGGAGCCGCTTGGGGTTGAGGGCCAGGAACAGCAGCGCCCGCACGCGGGCGAGCGTAGCCGACATACTTCGGAGCCGAGTCGAAGAAAGGTTGGTGGTAGGCATGGCGAAGACCAAGACGAACCCGGCGCTGTCGACTGAGGCGCTCAAGCCGTACGTCCAGCGCGCGATGACCGATCCGGAACTGCGCGAGGACCTCCTCGCTGCGTTCGTCGCTGCGCGCGGCATCTACGGGCAGATGGCCAAGGAGCGCGGGCTCAAGGGGAAGGCCGACAAGGTCTCCGAGAAGGACTTCCAGAAGCAGCTCCAGCAACTCGTCAGCGATCTGTCGGAGGCCTCGGACAAGCTCAAGGGGTCGGCGAAGAAGAGGGGCCACAAGACGCGCAACCGCATCTTCCTGCTCACCGGGGTGACGCTCGGCGTCCTCTACAACCCGTGGACCGGTCAGGCGACGCGCGACTGGATCATGGAGCAGGTCGCGGGCGGCAACGGGGAAGGGCTGGAGGAGCTCGACGCCGAGCTGGCGGCGGACGCCGAGTCGGGCGCGCTCGCCGGCAACGGCGCCGCGGCAGAGTAGTCCGCAGGACGACCTAGCGCTTCAGCACCTTCTCGAGCGCGCCGGGAACGAGACCGCTGGTCGACGCGATGTCGTCGGCCTCGAGCAGCACGGCACCGGGAGGCGGGAGTTGGATGCTCCCGGCGCCGCTGGTCGGCTGGTACACGCGGCCGGCCGAGAAGGAGATGTCGGAGGCGCGTCTCCAAGCGAGCAGGATCGGGTACGGAGCGACGACTCCGTCGTAGCCGAGCCCCAGCATCGACGCGGGGTGGATCTCGAAGTGGAGATGTGGGGCGCCGCCGTCGGCATCGCCGGTGTCCCCGACGAACCCGATGACGTCGCCTGCCTGGACGCTTCGGCCCTCGACGGCGAGCGGCGAGTACGCGGAGAGATGCGCGTAGTAGAACTCGTTCCCGTCTCGGTCGCGCAGCCACAGGCGGTAGCCGCCGATGCGGTTGAAGCCGATCGTGTGCAGGGTCCCGTCGGCGACCGCGAGCAGCGGCGTCCCGGCGGCGGCGAAGATGTCCTCGCCGTGGTGCCAGCCGCCCTGCACGTCCCCGCGCGGAGCGCCGAAGCTGTCGCCGAAGGACGCGGTGCCGAAGACGGGGAACACGTAGCCGCCCTCCGAGAGCCGGGCCGAGACCTCGGGCGCGACGCGCACCGGGCCTCCCGGGACCTCGCCGCCGACGTCGGGCTCAGGCGCCGGCGGGAGCGGCTGCTGGGTGCCGCCGCTGGGTCGAGGTTTCCGCGTTTGGCCGGGCCTGGTCGGCGGAAGCGGCTCGCTCAGATCCGCGACGGACGTTGCCTCGGCTCCGCCGATCACGATCTCGCTCCCGGCGGGAAGTCCCCCGTGCTCCGCGATGAGATGCACGCGTAGGCCGATGACGGACGCCTGCGCCGCAGGTGGGCCCTTCTTGCGGGTGCCGCTCGCGGCCGAAAGCACCGTGAGCGTTCCCCAGTCCTCGAGCGACGCGCTCGTGCCCGGAGCGGCGCCGACGTCGTTGCCGAGGGCGCGCAGCCCCTGGACCTCCGAGGAGGACGTGTTCGCTCCGACCGAGCGAGCGCTCGCGCCCGCCGAGACCGACGCGGTCACCTTGCCCGCAACAATCTCGCCGTTGAACAGCGAGATCACGATCGCCTCCGCGAACGACTGGGTCGCGGCGGCCGAGCCGGGAGAGGCGAACACCGAGGCGCGCGAGCGGCCGATGCTGAGCACGGAGCCGTCCGCCGGATACTGGAACGACTGGACGTCCGCGGTGGTCGAGTCGGGCCACTCGAGCTCGCCGAGCGAGATCGGAGCTTGACCGGGCACCGTGATGCGGACGAGATAAGCCGTCGCGCCGGTCGTCGCGCTCCTCGGCGGCGGTGCCGCGGCGGCGAGCGCGGCCGAGGCGACGACCGCCAGGGCGATCGCGACGGCGAGCCGGATCACGGCGAATCAGGGTAGCGCGCCGCCCTCCGGTGTGCTCGCCACGCGAGCTGCGCTGCCACGACAAAGAGCAGTGCCCCGAAGAGCCGTCGCAGGGTCGCCTCCGGCAAGGCGGTGACGAGGCGTGCGCCGATCTCGACGCCGACCACCGACGACATGCCGACGACGATCGCCGTCTTCACCCTGAGGTTTCCGTAGCGCTGCTGATTCCAGGCGCCGACGAGAACCGTGGGGAGAATCGCCAGGAGCGACGTTCCCTGCGCCTCGAGCTGGCCGAGCCCGAGCGCGACCAGCGTCGGCACGAACAGGATGCCGCCGCCGACACCGAACATCCCCGCCAGCACCCCCGCCGCGAGCCCGAGCGCGAGCGCGAGCGCGATCGTCGAGGGGCTCACGAGGCGAGCAGCCAGACGCCGATGGCGCACAGGACGACGGCAAAGCCGTACGTCAGGGTCGTCGTCCGCACCCGCTGCTGCCAGGCGGTTCCCGCGAGCGCACCGACGGCCGCGGGAAGACCGACGAGCGCCGCGTATCCCGGCTCGACCTCGCCGCGGAGCGCGAACACGACGACCCCCGCGCTCGCAGTGATGGCGATGGCGAGCAACGACGTCGCGGTCGCGGTGCGCTCGGGGAGTCCGGCGACGAGGATGAGAAGCGGCACCGCGACGATGCCGCCGCCGACTCCGAAGAAGGCGGAGAAGACCCCCGCCGCGAGCCCGATGGCGACGAGGCGCACCGGCGTATCGTACGAGCATGCTCAGTCGGGTCGGCCTGGTGGCGTTCCTGCTCGTGGTGTCGAGCGTGGTCACAGCGGCTGCGCCGGCGCGCACACCTGCGAAAGGCACGTCCATGTTCGTCGTGCAGCACGATCCAAGGCTCTGCCCGAGCTCCGCCTGCGGCGGCTACTGGGTCGCGCTTGCGAACGGCGTCCGGACGCGCTGCGGAGACGGGCAAGCCGCGGCGCGCTGCTACGTCGCCCGAGCGACCGATCGCTACGGCCGGCCGGTCACCGCCGACATCCCCGAGGAGGCGCTCGTGCGAGGCGCGATCGAGCCGGGGCCGACGTTCGGCGACCGCATCCTCGACCGGCTCCGCCTGTGGGCCGTGTATCCGCCCGCCGGGACCGCGACGGTGAGCGGCGGCTACTACCGCGTCTTCGACACGGGAATCGTCTGC
>JBKPLV010000336.1:0-10899 GCA_046731795.1 Actinomycetota bacterium
GCGAAGCCGGTGAGCCCCTCGATGCGGGTCTGGAAGACCCGGCCTTTCGGCAATCCGTAGGCGAAGAGTGCGTACGACAGGACCGTCTTGCCGCTGACGTCCGATCCTCCCCCCTGCGCCACCTCGACGTTGTGCGTGACCGCATTCACGACCTTGGGTAGTGCCGTCGGGCCGAAGCTCTGCTGGATCTGGCTCTTGAACGCCCTGACGAACTGCTGCTGCCGCGCGACTCGGTACAGGTCCGAGTCGGTGTGACGGAAGCGCACGTAGTCGAGGGTCTTGCGTCCGTCGAGCTGCTGGTAGCCGGGATGCAGGTTGATCTTCGCGTATCCGTACGGCCCACCCTGGTCGTTGAAGTAGCGGTGGTCGACGTCGATCCACGCCCCGCCGAGCCGGTCGACGATCTGGCGGAAGCCCCGGAAGTTCACGGTGATCAGGTAGTTGATGTCGACACCCGTCAGCGCGTGCACGGTCTGCAGCGAGCCCTGCGGCCCGCAGTTGGAGTACGCGGCGTTGATCTTGTCGAAGAACGGCGTGCGGCCCGGACAGTGGATCTCGACGCGCATGTCACGCGGGAACGAGAGGAGCGAAATCGAGTCCGAGTCGGGATCGGCGCGAACCAGCATCAGCGTGTCCGAGCGCCCGGACGTGTTGTTGCCGTCCTCCTTGCGATGGTCGTAGCCGATCACGAGAGCGATTGCCGGCCGGCCCGGCAGTGGGACGCTCAGCTGCTTGGCGGCCTTCTTGACTGCGGGCGTCTTCGCCGCGACGGCAGCGACCGACTGGTGGAAGTAGAGATACGCGCCGCCCGCGGTTCCGGCTGCCACGACGAGGCACGCGATGCCGAGCCACATCGCAATCTGTCCGGCGAGCGCGGCGCGGGAGCGGGGCTTGCGCGGTGGCTGGCGGTAAAGGCTGACCGGCGAGACGGCGCCCGGCGGGAGCACCGTCTTGCCGTTGCCGTTCGGAGCGGCTCCGCGCCCGAGTCCTCGTTTCAGCGTGGTCCGCATCAGGGAGTCCGGTTTACGACGACGAGCGCCTCGTGGCTCCTGTGAGGAGCCCATGGCGCCCGCCGGCGGAGAATAGCTCAGCGACAGGCCATCCTTCGGCGTTCTGCGCCCTGATCCCTACGAACCGCTGTGAAGTCGTAACGCGATCCTCACCCAGCTGCCGCGCCGATCGGCGCGTCCAGCGTGGCGAGGGCGTCGCCCAGGAAGGCGACCTCCTCCGCTGTGCCCGCCGTGATGCGCAGCGCATCCGGCGCGCCGAACGCACCCATCGGCCGCACGATCACGCCCCGGCGCAGGAGTGCGGCGTTCACCGCGTCGGCATCGCCGACACGTACGAACACGAAGTTCGCGACCGCAGGCCCCGCGTGCTCGAGCCCGTGCTGCCGGAGCGCATCCTGCAAGAGCGTCATCGACTCCCGGTTCACGGCCCGCCGCCGTGCGATCTCGGCCTCGTCGCCAAGGCTTACGAGCGCCGCCTCCTGGCCGGCGGAGGTGACGTCGAACGCCCTCCGGACCTTTCCGATCGCGGTGATCACCTCGGCCGGGCCGATCCCGTATCCGACCCGGAGCCCCGCCAGCCCGAAGATCTTGGAGAACGTGCGCAGCACCA
This sequence comes from Actinomycetota bacterium, assembly GCA_046731795.1. Taxonomy (GTDB): domain Bacteria; phylum Actinomycetota; class Thermoleophilia; order Gaiellales; family Gaiellaceae; genus GMQP-bins7. The sequence continues at coordinate 1,621 of JBKPLV010000336.1, forward strand.
GCACGCGCCGGCCCTGCAGGAAGTACTCGGCGATTCCCTCCGGGTAGTCGGGATCGTCGATGTACTCGAAGTACGCCTGGTCGAGGACGGTCAGCACGTGTGGCGGGACTTGCTCGAAGTAGGCGTCGAGCTCGGCGCGGCTGTTCGTGGTGCCGGTCGGGTTGTTCGGCGCGGCGATGAACACGAGCTTCGTCCGCGGCGTGATCGCGGCGAGGAGCGCGTCGAGGTCGACGCGATCGTCCGTGAGTGGCACGCGCACGGGAGTCCCCCCAAGCTTCAGCGGATCGAGCACGTAGCTCGGGAACGACGGCCAGGCCGTTACGACCTCGTCCCCCCGATCGACGCAGGCCATGCAGACGTAGCCGACCACCGCGTCCGCCCCGGCGCACACCGTCACCTGCTCGAACGTCACGCCGTGGTGCTCGGCGAGCGTGTTGCGCAGCCGCCAGGCCCCACCGTCCGGATAGCGATTGAGCTCGAGCGTCGCCCGCGCGATCGCCTCCTGCGCGGCGGGGAAGGGCGCGAAGGGTCCCTCGTTCGACGCGAGCTTGACGACCCGCTCGAGCCCGAGCTCACGCTGGACCTCCTCGACGGGGCGACCCGGCTCGTACGGGACGAGCTCGTCGAGCGTGGGCCTGAGCACGCGCGCGTCGCCGCCCTGGGCGGGGCTCACGTCGCCGGCAGCGGTTCCGCGGGAGCGGTCACGTACTCGCCGACGATCTCGAGCTCGTCCGTCGCCTCCGTCTCGAAGCCGGCGGCCTCATGGGCGCGTCGCTTGACGGCGACGGCGAGCACCGCAGCGAGGATCCCGGCCGAGACGAGGCCGAGCCCCACGTACGCCGCGAGCTTCAGCCCGCTCCGCCGCCGACGCCGAACCCGCTTCTCGATGGCGCGCTTGCGTGTGTTCAGGACGAGATACCCGACGAGGGCGTTCTTCCTCGTGAAGATCTTCATGCGTCTGAGAGTACTACTTGCGCCGCCGCGGCAGGTGAATCGGACGGTCGAGGGCGACGAGCCCGGCCTCCTTGAGGCCTTCCGAAAGCGTCGGGTGCGCCGCCATGCCGTCGGCCACGGTCTCGATCGTCGCCTCCGCGTCGAGGGCGACGACGGCCGCCTCGATCAGATCCGTCGCGTGGGGTCCGACGATGACGACGCCGACGAGCTCGCCGTAGGTCGTCTCGTGGATCGACTTCACCCAGCCTGCGGTCTCGCCCGTCATCACCGCGCGCGCGTTCGCAACCCAGGGGAAGCGACCGACCGCGATGTTCTCCGCACCGAAGCGCTCGGCGGCCTGGGCCTCCGTGAGGCCGACGCCGGCGATCTCGGGATCGGTGTAGATGGGGCGCGGAACTGCGGCCCCGTCCCGCATGGCCGCCTCGTGGCCGGTCGCGTTCTCCGCGGCGACCTCGCCCTCGCGGAAAGACGTGTGCGCGAGCTGCCAGTAGCCGGCGACGTCGCCGGCGGCGTAGATGTGCGGAACGGACGTCCGCCGGTGGTCGTCTGTGCCGATCCCCGCCTTCGGGTCGAACGTGACGCCTGCCGCCTCCAGCCCGATGCCGTCGACCAGCGGGGCGCGGCCGACCGACACGAGCATGAGGTCGCACTCGACGGTCTCGCCCTCGCCGAAGTGCACGACGAGGCCCGATTCCGTCTCGTCGACCTGTGTGCACTGCTTCCCGAGGTGCACCACGATCCCGCGCCGCGCGAATGCCTTCCGCAGCTCGCTCGTCGCGTCCGCGTCCTCCTGCGGGATGAGCGACTCGAGCATCTCGATCATCGTCACCTCGGTGCCGAAGCGCTCGAAGATCGAGGCGAACTCGCAGCCGATGATCCCTCCGCCGAGCACGACCAGGCGTCGCGGCACCTCGGTCTGCGCGAGCAGGCCGGTCGAGTCGACGCAGCGCGGCGAGTCGAGGCCGGGGATCGGCGGTCGGATCGGGAACGACCCGGTCGCGATGATCGCAGTCTTGAAGCTGGCTCCGAGGTCGCCCTTGTCGAAGGTGATGGAGCGGGCATCCTCGAAGCGGCCGCTCCCTTCGAGCCAGGTGACGTTGTTCGCCTTGAAGAGCGAGGCGACGCCACCCGTCATCTGCTTCACGACCGCGGCCTTCCACTCGTTCGCCTGCGCGAAGTCGAGCGAGGGCTCGCCCGTGACGACGCCGAGCTTGGGGTCGATCTCGCGCGCCGCGTGCAGCGCGTGCGCCGTCGAGACCCAGGCCTTGGTCGGGATGCACCCGACGCGCAGGCAGGTCCCGCCGAGCTCGGTCTCGCGCTCGATGCAGGCGACGCGCGCGCCCAGCTGGGCCGCCCGGATCGCGGCGGTGTATCCGGCAGGGCCGCCGCCCAGGACGGCTACGTCGAACTCCATCGCCGCGATCCTACCGAGGCAGGGCTAGAGCTCTCGCCGCATGGTGAGGCTCCGGTCGTCGCCGTCCTCGACAACCGAGAAGCCGTGGTGCTCGTAGAAGGCGACGAGCGGCGCGTTGTCACGTGCGACGCTGAGGCTGAGGGCGCGATAGCCGTCTGCGCTCGCCCGCTCGCACAGCGCCCCGAGCAGCGCGTCGCCCACGCCATGTCCGCGCCGGCTCGGGACGACCGCGATCGCGAGCTCCGGAGTCTCCTCGTCCACGAAGCCGTAGCCGGGTTGGTCCCGGCGAAAGAGCCGGTACCAGGCCGCACCGACGGGAAACGCCTCGTCGACCGCGATGAGGGCGGTGTCGCCCGGGCGACCCCACCCCTTCACGTAGCGGGCGACCGGCCCGGGCCCCTCACCGGGGCTTCGCTCGCGCCAGTAGTACGCGTGGTGGAGCATGTCGCGGAGGTACCTGACGTCCTGCCGCCCGCCCCGCCGGATGACCATGCGGAAGAGGCTACAACGCGAGCGCAGGCGTCTCGACGAACGCCTTGACGTCCCGGAGGAACTCGGCGCCCTCCGAGCCGTCGATCGCGCGATGGTCGCACGTCAGCGTCATCGTCAGCGTCGGCACGATCGCGACGTCGCCGTCGACGACAGCCGCGCGCTCCTCGATCGATCCGACCGCGAGGATCGCCACCTGCGGCGGGTTGAGGACGGCGATGAACTGCTCGATGCCGTACATCCCGAGGTTCGAGATCGTGAACGTGCCGCCTTCGAGGTCCGGCAGCTGGAGCTTGCCGTCGCGCGCGCGCGAGACGACGTCGGCGCGGTCGCGCGCGATCTCGAGCACGGACTTGCGATCGGCGTCGCGGATGACCGGGACGACGAGGCCGCTCGGCGCCGCCACCGCGAGCCCGACGTTCACCGCCGAGAAGCGCTGGAGCTTGCCATCGACGAAGTGCGTATTCACGGGCGGGTGTCGCACGAGCGCCGAGGCGACCAGCCGCGTGAGCACGTCCGAGACGGTCGGCTTCGTCTCGCCCTCACGGAGCAGCTCGACCATGCGCTCGCGCGTCGCGACGAGCTCGCCGGCGTCGGCGCTCACGGTGAGCTGGAACACGGGCGCCTGCCAGGCCTCGGTGAGCCGCCTCGCGATCGTCTTCCGCGTCGACGTGAGCTCCACGACCTCGAACTCGGGCTCAGCCGCGCCGGCGGGAGCCGCGGCCGCCGGGCGTACCGCCGCCTTCTCCACGTCCTCGGCAATGACGCGGCCCTCGGGGCCGGTGCCGACGACCCGCGCGAGATCGATCCCGCGCTCGCGTGCGATGCGGCGCGCGAGGGGGCTCGCCTTCACGTGCTCGCCGGGCGCCCTCGCGGGAGCCTCGGCTGGAGGAGCTTCGGCTTCGGCCGTTTGGGCGACGGCGTCGGTCGGCGCGGTCTCCTCCTCGCCATCGTCGCCCGCCTCGCGTGCTTCGGACGGCTGCTCCTCCGTCGCTTCTGCGGGCTCCGCGGGCGCAGTGGGAGCGCCGCCGTTCCCACCCTGCGCGTCTTCGAGGAGCGCGGACACGTCCTCGTCCTGGGCGCCGATGATCGCGACGGTCGTCCCCACGTCCACCTCGCCGTCAGCCACGACGATCTTCAGCAGGACGCCGTCCGACTCGGCTTCGACCTCCTGCGTGACCTTGTCGGTGTCGAGCTCGAACAGCGGCTCGCCCTTCGCGACCGACTCGCCCTCGGTCTTGAGCCAGCGGACGATCGTCCCCGACTCCATGCCCTGACCCAGCCGCGGGAGCTTGACCTCGGTGGCCATCGCTATGCCCGGGCGACCGTCCGACGGATCGCAGCGAGGACGTCGTCGGCGTGCGGGACGACCCACTGCTCCATCCCCGGAGCGAACGCGAGCGGCGCGAACTTCGCGCCGACGCGCTCGATCGGCGCGTCGAGCCAGTCGAACGCGCCGAGCTGGATCACGGCCGCGAGCTCCGCGCCGAAGCCGCCGCGCGTGACCGCCTCGTGCGCAGTCACGCAGCGCGTCGTCTTCTTGACCGACGCCAGAATCGTGTCCTCATCGAGTGGTTGGAGCGTTCGCGGGTCGACGACCTCGACCGAGATCCCGTCCTTCGCCGCCTCGTCGGCCGCCTTCAGCGCCTCGTGGACGAGGCGGCCGGTGGCGACGACGGTCACGTCCTCGCCCTCCCGATGGACGCGCGCGGTGCCGAGCGGGATCGGCTCGAGCTGCTCTGGCACGTCGCCCTTGATCGGGTACAGCGTGCGGTGCTCGAAGAAGACGACCGGGTTGTCGTCGTAGATGGCGGACCAGAGGAGCCCCCGCACGTCCTCGGGCGTCGACGCGAACACGACCTTGAGGCCGGGGACGTGCACGAACCAGGCCTCGAGCTGCTGCGCGTGCTGCGCGCCCGGCGACCAGCCGGCCCCGCCCTGCGTGCGGATCGTGAGTGGCACCTTCACCTGACCGCCCGACATCGTCCGGTGCTTGGCCGCCTGATTCACGAGCTGCTCCATCGAGATCGTCAGGAAGTCCTCGTACATGATCTCGACGATCGGGCGCATCCCCTGGACGGCCGCGCCGATGCCGCTACCGACTATCGCCATCTCCGAGATCGGCGTGTTGCGGACGCGGCCCGGGCCGAACTCCTCGAGCAGTCCCTGGGTCACGGCCATGGAACCGCCCATCTCGGCGATGTCCTCACCCATGATGAAGACGCTCTCGTCCTCGCGCAGTGCCTTCCCGAGCGCGTCGCGGACCGCCTCCCGATACGTCAGCTCAGGCATAGACGAACTTGAGGGCGTCTTCGGGCGCGGGGTCCGTTCCCGCCTTTGCGAAGGCGACCGCCGCCTCGACCTGCCCCGTGACCTCGCCGTCGAGCGCCTCGAACTCGTCGTCGGAGAGCTCGAGCCGGGCGGCGAGCAGGCGAATGGGGTCCTTCGTCTCGCGCTCGACCTTGAGCTCGTCCTTGTCCCGATAGACCTGCGGATCCCCGACGAAGTGACCGACCAGGCGATGCGTCCGCAGATGCAGGAGGACCGGGCCCTTGCCCGAGAGCGCGTGCTCGCGGGCAGCGAGCGTTGCGAGATACACGGCCTCGACGTCCTGGCCGTCGGCCTCGATGAGCTTCATGCCGAACGCCTCCGCGCGCTTGCCCAGCTCGTCCACCGGGAGCGGAAGCTGCTGGCTCGCGGGCGTCGACTCGGCCCAACCGTTGTTCTCGAGCACGAAGATCGCGGGCACCTTCCACAGCTGCGCGAGGTTCATGGACTCGTGGAACGTGCCGGTGTTCGTGGCACCGTCGCCGAAGAAGGCGACCGCGACGCGCGTCTCGCCGCGCATCTGGAAGGCAAGCGCGGCCCCGACGATCCCGGGGAGCCCGCCTCCGACCACGGCGTTCGCGCCGAGATTGCCGACCGCGACGTCGTACAGGTGCATCGAGCCCCCGAAGCCGCCGCTGCAGCCCTCCACCTTGCCGTACAGCTCGGCCATGATCCGCTCCACGGGCGTGCCCTTCGCGATCGCGTGCCCGTGCGCGCGATGCGTCGACGCGATCACGTCCTCGCGCCTGAGCGCGGCGCACACGCCCGTCGCGGTGGCCTCCTGGCCGATCGCGACGTGCAGGAAGCCCGGGAGCTCGCCGGCACGAAAGCGGTCCTCGACCTTCTCCTCGAACCGGCGGATGAGGAGCATCTCGCGGAAGAAGCCGCGCAGGGCCTCGCGGGATACCCCCTTTCCTCCCGACTCGACTGGCTCTTCGACGGTCGTCATCGAGCGGCCATTATGCTGATCCGCCGATGCGGGCGGTCGAGCAGTGGGCGCAGATCGAGGCGGATCTCCCGCCCGGCTGGTCGGAGGCTCAGCTCACGTTCGTCGCCGAAGGCTCGGTCGCGGACGCAGCCGCGGTGCTCGGTCCGCTCCAGCCCGGACACGTCGGTGACGCGCTCCGGCTTCACATCACCCGCGCCGACGGAGGCGTCGAGCGCGCGCGGAACATCTTCAGGCGGCTGGACGGCCGGCGGATCTGGGGGACGCTGCAGCTCATCGGGGCCATCGAAGACGTCGTTCCCGAGCAGGCGCCGGCGAAAACGACCCGGATCCCGCTCACCGCGGCGTGGGACGACGCGCTCGCGGCCCTGCCGCCGGACTGGAGCGACATCCTGTGCGTGCTCGAGCTCGACTCGAGCGACCACCTTCCCCGCGCTGCGCTTCTCGGCGCGCCGATGAACCCCTCGCGGGTGCTCGACGAGACCGCGCTCCAGTTTCGCGCGTCAGGGAAGCAGGGCTACGGCGTGTCGCCGCAGATGGCGCGGAGGTGCTTCGAGCGCATGGATGCCGAGGGCATCACGGGCTCGATCCGGGTCCTCCACGGGCTCTCCGACACGGACAACGCCGTCACGCAAGGCCCGGTCTGGCGCCTCGCAGGCAAGTCCGTCTAGCCCTACCTCCCGACTCGCTGGCGCAATCCGATCGATCTGCGATCGCGAAGAGTCGATCAGACATCGAGATCGATCGGGAGGACTCCATGAGCACACGAAGACTGGGAGCGGGAGCAGTTGTCGTCGGGCTGTTCGTCACGGGCGTGTGGACGGGGATCGGCAGCGCCGGCTGGCTCGCGAGCGACGCCGAGACAACCGCCCTGACGGCGAGCCTTGCTCCCGGCAAGGAGGTTCCGAAGCCGACCGGGGTCAGCGCCGGTGCCGGAGGTCGCTTCGCGGCAGGCCTGACGAAGAGGGCAACCGGCGGGACGCTCGCCTGGCGACTCACGTTCCACGGGCTCACCGGCAGGGCAATTGCAGCGCACGTCCACATCGGGAAGCCGGGCGTGGCGGGAAAGATCGCGGCTGCGCTGTGCGGGCCGTGTCGCTCGGGACAGCGTGGCAGCGCGAAGGTCAACGCCCGCACCATGGCCAAGCTCCTGAGCGGGAGTGCCTACGTCAACGTGCATACCCAGAAGAACCCCGGCGGAGAGATCAGAGGACAGGTCCGGAAGGGCGGACAGGCGGTCACTCCTCCGCCGACGACGTCCACGAGCACCACGACGACGACCACGACCTACGCGCCGTACCCCTAGGCCGGATCGTGCAGCGAGCCGCAACCGGCCGTCCGCTCGGGCGGCCGGTTCGCTGCCCGATTCCTACGCGCGGAGCTCGGCGGCGAAGCGCTCGCCCAGCGCAGTGACGATCCGCTCGCGCACCTCCGCAGCCTCTTCGTCGGTGAGCGTCCGCTCTGGCGACTGGAACGCGAGGTGCATCGCGACCGACTTGCGACCGTGCCCCACCTGCTCGCTGCGGTAGACGTCGAACACACGAGCGTGCCGCAGGATCTCTCCCGCAGCGTCATGCGCCGCGTCGACGAGCGCACCCACCTCGACGTCCTCGTCCACGACGACCGCGATGTCCTGGAGCATCGCCGGGTAGGTGAGGACGTCCTCGTAGACGATCCGCTCCGGCACGGCAGCGAAGACCGTCCCGAGATCGAGCTCGAATGCCCCCCACGTGCCCTCGAGTAGCGCCGGATGGAGCTCGCCGAGCCAGCCGGCGTCGGTGGCCGCGGCCTTGCCCGGATGAAGCAGGTCATGCGTGCTCCGCTGAACGCGGAGCTCGACCGAGAGCGCCTCGTACAGCGTCTCGAGGATCCCCTTCACGACCTCGTAGCCCCCCTGCACGACTCCGGCGACGCGCCAGGGCTCGTTCGGGAGCTGCTCGCCCGACGGGAGATAGACGCGCGCGATCTCGAAGAGCGCGACGTGCTCGGACCCGGCGTCGACACCGGTACGGGCGGCGTCGACGAGCCCGGGCACGATCGTCGTCCGCAGGATCGCCTGGTCCGACGTCATCGGGCTCGGCAGCCGGATCGCGTCGGGTCTTGGATCCGAGCCGACGAGGCTCCACGTGTACGCCTCGGAGAGCCCGGCCCCGACGAGGGTGTCCTCGACGAGTCGCCGGAGGCGCTGGTCCTTCGTCAGCCGACCGCGGACGTGACGGCGTAGCGGCATCGTGAGCGGGATGCGGTCGAGGACGGGTCGCGCGAGCTCCTCGATGATGTCGATCTCGCGCGTGACGTCGCGGGCACGCCAGCTCGGAACGGTCACGTTCCAGTCCTCGGCCACCTCGAACCCGAATCCGGACAGCGTCGCGCGCTGCTCGTCGAGCGGGAGCTCGAGCCCGATCACCTGCGACGCCCGCTCCGGGCGCAGACGCACGACGGGACGCTCGGGCAGCTGCGCGTGGACGTCCGCGTGCCCGGTCATGCGCGCGCCCGCAACATCGACGAGCAAGCGGCTCGCGAGGACCGCTGCCGGCTCGGCGAGGTGCGGATCCACGCCCTTCTCCCAGCGATTGGATCCAGCCGTCCGCAGCCCCAGGCGCTCGGATGAGCGCAGGATGCCGAGAGGCTCGAAGTTCGCGGCCTCGAGGAGCACCTCCGTCGTCGAGTCGGTGACCTCGCTGTCCTCGCCGCCCATGATCGCCGCGAGGGCAACCGCTCGCTCGCCGTCGGTGATGAGCAGGTCGTCGGTCTCGAGGCGCCGCAGGGTGCCGTCGAGCGTCCGCACCTCCTCGCCGGCGCGCGCGTGCCGGACTACGATGCGGCCGTCGGCGAGCTTCGTCCGGTCGAACGCGTGGAGAGGACTGCCCCACACGTGCATGACGTAGTTCGTCACGTCGACGACGTTCGAGATCGGGCGCATGTCGGCGAGGAAGAGGCGTGAGCGCAGCCACTGCGGCGACGGGCCGATCGAGACGTCCCGGAACACGCGGCCGATGTATCGCGGGCATGCGTCGAAGTCGTCGATCGTCACGTCGACGTCCTCCGAGTCGACGACCGGCGGATCCTGCGGCTGCGGCACGTGCAGCTCGCCGCCGAGGAGCGTGGCGACCTCGCGCGCGACGCCGACCATCGAGAGCAGGTCGAC
>JBKPLV010000337.1:0-2699 GCA_046731795.1 Actinomycetota bacterium
GCACCCTCGACGTGCACGTTGTGGGGGGTGAAAACGACGGTCACGTCCGGCTCAGCGCGCTCGAGCCTCCTGCCGAGCTCCTCGAGGGCCACGCGCGTCGCCGAGCCCTCGACGAAGGCTGGGTCACCGTGTGGCGCGATCGCGCCGAAGACGACCGTCACTGCCCGGCGCGAGCCCGCGCGCCCGCGATGATCGCCTCCGCCTCGACACGGTTGCCGTACCCGCGCGTCTCGACCTTTGCCTCCTCGAGGTCCTTGTAGACCTGGAAGAAGTGCTCGATCTCGTTGCGGAGCTCGGCCGGGATGTCGTGCACGTCGGACACGCGCATCCACGCGGGATCCTTGAGCGGTACGCAGAGGATCTTCTCGTCGGGCCCCTTCTCGTCGGCCATGTGGAACACGCCGACGACCCGGACGCGGATCCGGCACCCGGGGAAGGTCGGCTCGCCAACCAGCACGAGCGCGTCCAGCGGATCTCCGTCCTCCCCCAGCGTCCCCTCGATGAAGCCGTAGTCGGCCGGATAGGCCATCGACGTGAAGAGGCGCCGATCGAGGACGACGGCGCCGAGCTCCTCGTCGAGCTCGTACTTGTTCCTGGAACCGGAGGGAACCTCGACGAAGACGACGGGCTCGAGCATGCGCTGAGGCTAACCGAGCGACGCGATGCGCTCCACGAGGAGGTCGAAGAACGCACCCGCGTCGATGTCGACTCCGACGTGTGCGTTCGGCGGGCGATCCGTCCGGCGCCAGAGATCCACGACGGAGCGGCCGCGGCACAGCTCTGACTCGAGCTCGATGGTGACATTCCGGTCCCGCGTCTCGACGAGGCCCGGCCGGAGGACGTGCGCGACCGCGACGGCGTCGTGGATCGGGGCGCCGTCCCAGCCGTACGTCTCGCGGTGGTAGCGGGTGAAGAACACGTTGAGGTCCGCGACGAACGAGCCGACACGACCGGACGCGCGCAGGCGTTCCTCGACGGCAGGGCCGAGCAGCGCCTGATGGGTCACGTCGAGGCCGATCATGGTCACGTCGAGTCCGCTCTCGAAGACGGTCGCGGCGGCCTCGGGGTCGCACCAGACGTTGAACTCCGCCGCGGGCGTGAAGTTGCCCTCTGCGATCGCACCGCCCATGAGCACGATGCGCTCCACGCCGTCGCCTCCGTGGCTCTGGAGGTAGCGGGCGACGTTCGTGAGCGGCCCCGTCGCGACGATCGTGACCGGCCCCGGCGTACTGGCGATCTGCGCGGCCACGAACGCGACCGCGTCGTCGGTCGTCGGGGCGGTGGACGCGTCCGGGAGCGACGGCCCATCGAGTCCGCTCTCGCCGTGGACGTGCGCCGCGACGACGAGCTCGCGCTCGAGCGGACGATCCGCCCCGGCAGCGACCGGAATGCCCGTGCGCTCGACGAGCTCGAGCACACGCAGCGCGTTCGCCGTCGTCTTCGCGAGCGTCTGGTTCCCGTACGTCGTCGTCACGCCCAGGAGCTCCAGCTCGGGGCTCGCGAGCGCGAGGAGTAGAGCGATCGCGTCGTCGTGGCCCGGGTCGCAGTCGAGAACGATCGGGGTCGGCACGCCGCGGAGTATCGTGCCGGGGCGTGGACCGCGCCCGCGAGAAGCTGCTCCGCTTCGCGCTCTCGCTGCCCGAGGCGTACGAGGACCACCCCTGGGAGGAGACGGTCGCGAAGGTGCGCAAGAAGGTCTTCGTGTTCTTCGGCGGGACCCCGAAGCTCATGACGGTGAAGCTCGTGGAGTCGCACGCCCACGCATTGTCCGTCGAAGGCGCCGAGCCCACCGGGTACGGGCTGGGGCCCTCGGGCTGGGTGAACGTCCCGGTCGACGCACCGGGGCTGACCCATCAGCTGCTCTGCGACTGGATCGAGGAGAGCTACCGGATCGTCGCGCCGAAGCGGCTCGTCGCCGAGCTCGACTCCGTCAGCTGAGAATCGCGTCCACCTCGGTTGCGGTCGGAAGCGACGGCTGCGCACCGTGGCGCGTGGCGGCGAGCGCGCCCGCGGCGCACGCACGGCGAAGCGCGTCGCCGTACTCGCGCTCCTCGAGCAGCGAGACGAGCAGGCACGCCGTGAACGCGTCGCCGGCCGCGGTTCCGTCCACGGCCTCGACCGCAGGCGGCTCGGCGCGTGCCACCTCCTCCCCGTCCTCGAGCAAGATTGCTCCCTCCGCGCCGAGGGTCACGGCCACGAGCCCCTCGCGACGCGACAGCGCCTCGAGCTCGTAGCGATTGACGACGGTGAGATCGGGGTCGACCTGCACCGGCCGCGCCGGAGCGGCGTTCAGGCAGAAGACGCCGGAACATGCTTCCCAGGCGGCCTCCACGGCATCGTCCGGGATCTCGAGCTGGCAGAGGACTGCGTCGTGCTCGGGCAGCGCGACCTCGTGCACGTCGGAGTTCGCCCCCGGCGCCACGACGATCTCGGTCTCCCCCGCCTCGTCGACGAGGATCACCGCGATTCCTGTCGGGCTGTCGGGCCGCTCGAGCTGCAGGGTGACGCCCGCCTCGCGCAGATCCGTGAGCGCTTCCGCGGCGAGCGGATCCCTGCCGACGGCGCCGATCATCGTTACCTCGGCCCCGAGGCGCGCACAGGCGACGGCCTGGTTGGCGCCCTTGCCGCCCGGATAGCGACCGAAGGTCGCGCCCGTGACGGTCTCGCCAGGGCGCGGCAAGCGATCGCAGCGTGCGACG
>JBKPLV010000338.1:0-5024 GCA_046731795.1 Actinomycetota bacterium
TGTGAAGCGCGCCCGCCCGTTCAGTCCACGGTCCCGCGCGAGCTGCTCGAGCCGCTCGCGGTCGGGGCCCTCGCCGGCGATCACGACCTCGAGCGAGCCGTCGCGTGCCGCAGCCTCGAGCAGGAGGTCGATCCGCTTCGCCCGGTCGAGCCGGTTGACGGAGAGGACGAAGTCGCCGTAGTCGTCGCAGCGGTACGCGAGTGCCTGCGGCGGGTGCGGCAGCACCTCGACCTCGAGACCCGCCGAGGACTCCACGCGGCGCGCCACGTTCGCGGAGATGGCGAACAGCCTCGACGCCTCCCCGAGCGCGACGCGGTCGAGGGCTTGCACCTTGCGGCGAGTCGCCCTGTCTTCGGGCGCGTCGCCGAACTGCCCGAGCGCGGTCCCGTGGAGCTCGTACGCCTGGCGAAACTGGTGGACGAGCCACACGCGCTTGTCGGAATGGCGGACGAGGTACGACGGGAACTTCGTCGCGACGACCATGTCGATGCGCTGACCGTCCGCTTCCTCGAGGTCGAGCATGCGCCAGAGGAACGCCTGCGTGAGCACGCGCGTGCCCGGGTACCACTTGAACGGCACGGAGACGAGGTCCGCCTCGTGGCCTCGGACACGCAGCTCGTCCACGAGCCGGTCCGTGAAGATCTCGGCGCCGCCACGTGCGAACGGCACCTGCGGCCGGCACACCGCGATCCTCATTGGCGTGGTCGGCGAGCCGCGTCGAGCTCGGCCTGCAGCCGGTCGACCTGGTCCTGCAGGTCGTCGATCAGGCGGAGCGCGGCGGCGTTGAACGAGCGCTGGTCGTACGCCAGCGGCTCCACGTACCAACGCATGAGCTTCCGGAGGACGGCCTTGACCGGAGTGCCGACGCCGCCGCGAACCCCCGGGCGCAGGCGGAGCGAGCGGTCCGCGGAGACGGGCCAGAGGCGCTCGGCCTCGGCGCGCGCGACACGACGCTCCTCCCCGTCTCCCGACCCTGACCCCGGATCGGCCCCCGAGCGCCGCACCTCCTCGCGGAGCGCGCGAAACAGCTCTTCGACGTCGACGGAGGCCTCGGAAACCCCTGCAGAATCGCCATTTTTGGCTTCATCAGAGGGCATCGCGGCATTCTAACCGGGGCATAGGCTGGGGGATGAGGTTCGCCCGGATCGGTCAGTAGGCTGAGAGGCGATGCGCGTGGGCCTCTCCCTCCTGACGCTGTCGCCGGGCGACATGGGCGGCTCGGAGACGTACGCGCGAGAGCTCGTGCGAGCGCTCGGCCGGGTCGGGACGCTCGACTACGCCGTCATCGTCCCGGCTCGCGCAAGGGATGCGGCGGAGGGCCTGCCCGCGGTCGAGGTCAAGGACGCCCCGGTCGGGACACGCGGCCCGCTGCGGATCCTGACAACGGCGCTTCAGGCGCGACGCACGAAGGAAGTCGGCGACCACCTCGGGACGTTCGACGCCATCCACTACCCGCTCACCGTTCCCTCGCCGCGCGTGCAGGCGCCGACGGTCGTGACGCTGCACGACGTCCAGCACCGCGACCTTCCCGAGTTCTTCGGACCGGCGCGCCGCTCGTTCCGGCGTCTCGCGTACGACCGCGCGGCGCGCTCCGCGACCGCCGTCGTCGTGACGAGCGAGTTCGTGCGTGGACGCGCGAGCGAGGTCCTCGACCTCGATCCCGCCCGCATCCACGTCGTACCGCTCGGGATCGACCATTCCGTGTTCCGTCCAGGAGAGGAGGAACGCGAGCCGATCCTCGTGTACCCCGCCCGCGGGTGGCCGCACAAGAACCACGCGCGACTCTTCCAGGCCTTCGCGTCGCTGCGCGAAACGAGACCTCAGCTCCGACTCGTCCTCACGGGCGGCGGGCTCGAGCGCCTCGAGCCGCTTCCGGAGGGCGTCGAGAGCCTCGGCGAGATCCCCGCGTCGCAGCTTGCGTCGCTGTACCGCCGCGCCGCCTGCCTCGTGTACCCGAGCCTGTACGAGGGCTTCGGCATCCCGCCGCTCGAGGCGATGGCCTGCGGGTGCCCCGTCGCAGCCTCGACCGCGGGAGCGATCCCCGAGGTGTGCGGCGACGCCGCCGTCCTCTTCGACCCGACTGACGTGGAAGCGATGGCGGCGGCGATGCTCGAGGCCGACAGCCGCCGCGACGAGCTCGCGAAGCTGGGCCTCACGCGGGCGGCCGGCTTCACGTGGGACGAGGCGGCGCGCCGGCACGAAGAGGTCTACCGCGCAGCGGTCAGCGCAGTGCCCGCAGGTAGCCCCACGACTGCGTGAGGCTGTCCGGCCGCCACAGGGCCACGAGCGCTGCGTAGAGGCCAAGCCCCGCGAGCGCCGTCGCGATCGTGCCGAGCACGAGCCCGAGCGGCAGGTACGCCACGACCGTGACGGCCGCGATCGTGAGCGCCGCCCCCGCGACACCACGCAGCCCGCTCGCGAGAGCGCCGAGCTCTCGGAGGAGCGCCGCGAGCACGAGGAACGTCGAGAGGGCGAGGGCGACGGCGAGGCCGTCGAGCTCGAACAGCGCCGAGCCGAGCCAGGCGAGCAAGAGCTGCACGGCGAGCGCGCAAGCCCCGATGAGGGGGAGCGGCCGCAGCCGGTTCACGACGAAGGCGAGCGGGAACGAGACGTTGACACCGACCGAGGCGACCATCCAGGGGCTGAGGACGACGATGAGGCGGCTGACCTCCTCCCCGATGTCACCGCCGTACGCGTCGCCAAGCACGTGCTCGACGATCTGCCCTCCTGCGACCGCGAACGCGCCGACGGCGCCGCCGACGACGGTCAAGGCAACCCACGAGGACGAGGTCACGTGGCGAGCGACCGCGCCCTCCCCGAGCCCGATTCGCGTCAGCGGAACCGAGGAGACGAGCCCGATCGAGAAGGCCGTGATCGACACGAAGCTCGCTGCGCCGAGGTACGCGTAGCCGAAGCTCGTGACCGCTCCGGGCTCGACGTGGCTGGCGAAGGGCAGGCAGATCACGTAGAGGAGCTGGAGCGCGATCGGGAGCGACGCCGCGGTCGCGAAGATCCCGAGGCGCGAGCGGAGCGGCGGGCCTGTCGGGCGGAATGCATGACGCGGCGTCCCCTCCCGGATCGCGCGCCAGCCGAGCCCGAGCGCCGGGACCGCGAGCGCGATGGCACCGTTCAGCGCAACTCCGTGCCAGAGCGCGGCAATGCCGTCCGCGTCGACTCTCGTCAGGATCACGGCGAGCGCAGCGCTGCCACCCAGTGCGTAGCCCAGCGCTGCCGTGGCGTAGTCGTCGAGCGCGGCGAGTCCGCTCGCGGCAATCCCAGCGAACAGGTACGCGATGCCCGCGGGCACGAGCCAGCGCAGCGCGTCGGCGCACGCATCCTGCGCCGTCGCCGACTCCGAGCCGGTCAGGACGTCCGCCAGTGGCTGCGCGGCTGCCTCCCCGATCACCAGGAGCGGAACGGAGACGACGACGAGGGCGATGCCGAAGGCGGCCACAGCACCGGCCAGCCCGTGCTCCTGTCGCGCACGCGTGAGCGTCGGCAGCACCGCGACGCGGATGGCCTGCGAGGCGAGCACGATCACGATGAAGACTCCGTACGCGGCGAAGAACCCGTCGGTCTCGGCGGTGCGTCCGAACTCGTGGGCGATGACCACCCCGACGACGGCCGCGAAGCCGGTGACGACGAGCGTCGACAGCGCGGTGAGAGCCGCGCTCGTCAGGGATCCCAGACCGGAGTGGTCTGTACGCTTGCTCACCGACGCGGAAGCGTACGGATCATGGCCAACGACACCCTCTGGACAGGCGCGGCGCTCGACAGCCTCCGCAGCGACTACGCGGACATCTACGAGGGTCGGACCGTTCTCGTGACCGGCGCGGACGGCTTCATGGGCTCGCACCTGACGGACGCGCTCGTCGAGCTGGGCGCGAACGTGCACGCCTTCGTGCGCGCGACCTCGAGCGGCGCGCTCAACAACATCGGGCACCTCCGGAAACGGCTGAAGGTCCACTTCGCCGACCTCACCGACCGGACCTCGGTCGACTACCTCGTCCGCGAGCTGAAGGACACCGCACCCGACCGGCCGTTCCTCTTCCACCTCGGTGCCCAGGCCCACGTGGGCGAGTCCTGGCACCGGCCGTACGAGACGGTTGCCGCGAACGTGCTCGGCACGCTCAATCTCCTCCAGGCAGTCGTCGACGCGGGCCTCGAGCTCGAGAAGTTCGACACGGCCGGAACCTCGGAGGAGTACGGGAACGTCCGCGAGGCGGTCACGCACCACCACGACTTCGACGAGGAAGGCGGGCTGATCCTCCACGAGCGCTCGCCGATCAATCCGAAGTCCGTCTACGCGACAGCGAAGGTCGCGGCCGACTTCCTCACGATGAACTACTTCGACGCCTTCGGCGTTCCCGGCGTCGTCACCCGCATGTTCAACAACTACGGCCCGCGCCAGAACCCACGCTACGTCACGGGCACGATCATCACGCAGGCGCTGACCCGCGAGACGATCGAGCTCGGCGCGCTCGACCCGCTCCGTGACTTCTGCTTCTGCACGGACGGCGTGCGCGGACACCTCACCGTCGCCGCCCACGGCGTTCCGGGCGACGTCTACGTGTACGGGCAGGGCACGAACATCTCGATGCGCGACTGGGTCGACCTCATCCTCCGCGTCGGCGAGGCCGAGGGCTTCTGGCCGGCCGGGCGCGAGGTCGTCTCCACGGAGGCGCGCCACCGCCCGGGCTCGAGCGAGGTGATGGCGTTGCGCGTGGGCCACGACAAGCTCAGCGCCGAGACGGGCTGGCAGCCGCAGACGACCTGGGAGCAGGGCGTCCTCGAGACGATCCGCTGGTACGCCGCCAATCGCGACCGCTGGATCGGCCGCGTCGACTGGCTGTCGACCGGGGCCCCACTCGAGACGCGCTCCTAGCGCGGGCCGACGACCCGGGCGATCCAGTAGTCGCCCGACTCAGCAACCCGCTCACAGACGTAGTCGCACTCCTGCGTGCGGCCGAACGCGATCGAGCCCGTCGGCGGAATGCCGCCGTCCGGGAGGCGGACGACGCGTG
>JBKPLV010000339.1:0-2836 GCA_046731795.1 Actinomycetota bacterium
TGACCGAGAACGGGTTCGTGCTCCGCTACCGGACGGAGGAGACCGACGACGGCCTCTCCGGCGAGGAGGGGACGTTTCTCATCTGCTCGTTCTGGCTCGTCTCCGCGCTCGCGATCGTGGGCGAGATGCAGCGCGCGCGCGACCTCATGGAGAAGCTGCTCGTGATCGCCTCCCCGCTCGGCCTGTACGCCGAGGAGTTCGACGTCAAGACCGGCCGCCACCTCGGCAACTTCCCGCAGGCGTTCTCGCATCTGGCGCTGATCGAGGCGGCGGGGCGCATCATCGTCGCGGAGCGATTGGAGGAGATCTCGTGAGCCACGACTACGACGTGATCATCATCGGAACCGGCGCAGGCGGTGGGACGCTCGCGCGCCACCTCGCGCCGTCGGGCAAGCGCATCCTCCTGCTCGAGCGCGGGGGCTGGCTCCCGCGCGAGCCCGAGAACTGGCTGACCGAGTCCGTCTTCGTAGACAACCGGTACGTCTCGCCCGACACGTGGTACGACAAGGACGGCCGAGCGTTCCAACCGGGCGTGCACTACTTCGTCGGCGGCGCGACGAAGCTGTACGGCGCCGCGCTGTACCGGCTCCGCAAGGAGGACTTCGGCGAGCTCCGCCACCACGACGGCATCTCGCCCGCCTGGCCGATCGCCTACGACGAGCTCGAGCCGTACTACACCCTCGCCGAGCAGCGCTATCAGGTGCACGGAGAACGCGGTGAGGATCCGACCGAGCCCCCCGCGAGCGCGCCCTATCCGCACCCAGCCGTCTCGCACGAGCCACGGATCCAGCAGCTCTCCGACGACCTCGAGAAAGCCGGCAACCGCCCCTTCCACGCGCCCTGCGGGATCATGCTCGACGAGTCGAACCCGCCCTACTCGCGGTGCGTGCGCTGCAGCCAGTGCGACGGCTTCCCCTGCCTCGTCCATGCGAAGTCGGACGCGGAGGTCCTCGGAGTGCGGCCCGCGCTCGAGCACGAAAACGTCACGCTCGTGACGAACGCAAAGGTGACGAGGCTCGAGACGAACGAGGCCGGCACCGCGGTCACCGAGGTCGTGGCCGAGCGGGACGGCGCCGAGGAGCGCTTCGCGGGCGACGTCGTCGTCGTCTCCTGCGGCGCGGCGAACTCCGCGAAGCTCCTGCTCCTGTCCGCCAGCGACCGGCACCCGAACGGGCTCGCGAACGGCTCCGACCAGGTGGGCCGCAACTACATGTTCCACGACTCGACCGCCGTCCTGGCCCTCTCGCGCGACGAGAACCCGACGACGTACCAGAAGACGCTCGGCCTCAACGACTTCTACTTCGGCGCCGACGACTTCGCGTACCCGCTCGGGAACGTGCAGATGGTCGGCAAGTCGCAGGCGGCGATGTTCCATGGCGAGCGGCCGCGCGAGACGAGGCTCGCGCCCGAGTGGACGCTCGAGCGGATGGCGCGCCACGCGATCGACTTCTGGCTCTCGACCGAGGACCTCCCCCACCCTGACAACCGCGTCACAGTGGATGGCGACGGCAAGCTCATGCTCACCTACACGGAGACGAACCTGGAGGCCAAGAAGCGCCTCTACGCGAAGGTCAAGTCACTGCTCGGCACGCTGGACATGAACCCTGACCACCTCATCCACCGCTTCGCGTACATGAAGAACGACATCCCGGTCGCGGGCTGCGCCCACCAGGCCGGCACGGCCCGCATGGGGAGCGACTCCGCGGAGTCCGTGGTCGACACGAACTGCAAGGCGCACGAGCTCGACAATCTGTACGTCGTCGACACGAGCTGCTTCCCGTCCATCGGCGCGGTGAACCCGGCGCTCACGGCGATGGCGAACGCGCTCCGGGTCGGCGACCACCTCCTCGAGCGGCTCACGTAGCCGCGGGACGGGCTCGCATGGCGGCGCAGGCGGAGCGGACGGTCGTCACGCCCTCCGGCGAGCAGTTCGAGATCGCATTTGACGACCAGCGCGCCATCGTGACCGAAGTCGGCGCCGGCCTTCGGATCTACGCCGTCGACGACCGCGCGATTCTCGACGGGTACGGCGCCGACGAGATGAGCTCCTCGGGCCGCGGGCAGGTGCTCGCCCCGTGGCCGAACCGGATCTCCGAGGGGAGCTACGAGTTCGAAGGTGTGCGCCACGAGCCGGCGATCAACGACCGCGCCTCGGGATCCGCCATTCACGGTCTCGTCCGCTGGTCCTCATGGAGCGTTCTGGAGCGCGAGCCGCGCCGCGTGGTTCTCGGCCACAAGCTGCACCCGCAGCCCGGCTACCCGTTCGCGCTGTCGCTCCGCGTCGATTACGCCCTGTCCGAGCAGGGACTGCGTGTCTCGACCACGGCGACGAACGTCGGCACCGATGCGTGCCCGTTCGGCCTGGGGGCGCATCCCTACCTGCTCCCCGGCACGCCGACGGTCGACTCGGCGACGCTGAGCCTGCCCGCCCGGCGCGTGCTCGGAGCAGACGGGTGGACCGCCGTTCAGGATGCCGGGCTCGACTTCCAGGAGCCGCGAGCGCTCGGCCCGAGGAAGCTCGACCACTGCTTCGGGGAGCTCGAGCGAGGCGAGGACGGGCTCGCGCGCGTCGTCCTCGGCGATCCAAGCGCAGGCGCCGGCGTCACGCTCTGGGCCGACGAGGCCTACAGCTACCTCATGCTGTACACGGGCGACGACCGCCCCGACGTCGCGCGCCGCAGCCTGGCCGTCGAGCCGATGACGTGCCCGCCTCAGGCGTTCCGAACCGGCGAGAGCCTCATCGTCCTCGCGCCGGGCGACTCGACGAACGCGACCTGGGGGCTGACGCCGTGACGAACGCCCCTGCCGACGTCGTCGTGATCTTCGGGATCACCGG
>JBKPLV010000340.1:0-1547 GCA_046731795.1 Actinomycetota bacterium
CGTCATCGAGGGCCGCGACATCGGCAGCGTGGTCGTTCCGGATGCGGAGGTGAAGGTCTTCCTCGTGGCCGATCCCGAGGTGCGGGCACTGCGGCGGATGGCCGACCGGCCGGGTGTCGCCGCCGGGACGCTTGCCGAGGATCTGCGCGCCCGCGACGAGCGCGACGCGGTCAACACGAGGCCGGCCGACGATGCGGTTCTCCTCGACACGACCGAGTTCTCGATCGACGAGGTCGTGGACCGCATCGCCGAGCTCGTGGAGGCGCGACGATGAACAGGACCGACGCGGTCTGGTCGGTCGGACGTCTGACGATCGGGACGGCAACCCACCTCGTCGCTCGAACGCGCGTGTACGGCGCCAACCGAGTACCGCGCGAGGGCGGCGTCGTCGTCGCCGCGAACCACTTCAGCTGGATCGACCCTCCCGCCCTCGGGCAGGCGTGCCCGCGAACGCTGTACATGATGGCCAAGATCGAGGCGCACCGCGTGCCCGGGCTCGGTCAGCTCATGCGCTCCTTCGGGGCGTTCGCGGTGCGTCGTGGCGAGTCCGACCGGGAGGCGGTGCGCACGATGCGTCAGATCGTGCGGGATGGTCACGCTCTCGGGCTCTTCGTCGAAGGGACGCGCCAGCGCTCGGGCGTTCCCGGGCCGGTACAGCCCGGTGCGGCCATGGTCGCCATCAACGAAGAGGTGCCCGTCGTCTGCGCCACCATCTACGGCTCGCACGAGTGGCGGCTTGGGAACTTCAGCCCTGTGTCGGTCGCCTGGAGCGCGCCCATGACGTTCGAAGGGCTTCCCCGGGGCGGCAAGGGCTACAAGGAGGCCTCAGCCGAGATCGGGCGCGAGATCAGAATGCTCTGGGAATGGCTCCGAGAGGTGCACGAGCTCGGGCGCCCGCGCGACGCGACACCACCGACATGACCGACCTCGCGACCGACGTCGAGATCGCGGGCACGGTCGCGATCGTCGGGTACCCGAACGTCGGGAAGTCGACGCTGATCAACCGGCTCACCGCTACGCGGACAGCGGTCGTCCACGAGACGCCGGGCGTCACGCGTGACCGCAAGGAGCTCCTCTGCGAGTGGTCGGGCACGACGTTCCGGCTCATCGACACGGGCGGCGTCGATCGCGAGGACGCGGGCCCGTTCGGCAAGCAGATCGCCGCCCAGGCACGCCTGGCGATCGAGGAGGCCGACCTCGTGCTTCTGGTGGTCGACGCGCGCGCGGGGGTCACGCCCGGGGACGAGGAGCTCGCGGAGATCCTCCGCGTCTCGCGGCGACCGGTGCTCGTGCTCGCGAACAAGCTCGACGACCCGCGGCGCGACCTCGAGGCGCTCGAGTTCCACCGGCTCGGCCTCGGGGATCCGATCCCGGTGTCCGCGTTGCACGGCCACGGCTCGGGCGATCTACTCGACGAGATCGTGAGCCGGCTGCCGGGGGGCGGCGAGCGTCCGGTCGGGGAGGAGGCGATTCGCGTCGCCATCCTCGGTCGCCCGAACGTCGGGAAGTCCTCGCTGCTGAACGCACTGCTCGGGCGCGAGCGGGTC
>JBKPLV010000341.1:0-4407 GCA_046731795.1 Actinomycetota bacterium
GTGCAGGTGCACGGTGCCCGCGGGCTGACGGACGAGACGCCGCTCGCCGGGATGCTGGCGATGGCGCGCGGCGCGCGGATCTACGACGGGCCCGACGAGGTGCACCGCATGGTCGTCGCCCGGCGGATCCTCAAGTCGTTCGCCGCCGGCGAGCCCTGGCGCTTCGGCTAGGAGAGCAACGGATGCGTGGGCCTAGCTCGGAAGGTCTGGGGCTGGGTGGTGGTCGACTGGCGAAGGGTCGACATCTGGCAGTCGTACCTGATCAGCAGCGGCATCTTGGTGGTTGGTTGTGAACGGTGCCAATCGTGTCCTTGGCGCTGTCTTGACTCCCGTTGTCGCTCTCGCCGTCTACCGAACGATCCGCGCCTTTCGGCTTCGGAATCGCGGATAACCCGCAGCCGCACGCCCAGGCACGGAGGGCCCGCAAGTGCCGGCCCTCCGTGCCTGCTGTGCTGCCGCCCTACGGCGTCGGATCGGCGAACGTGCCGCCGAAGATGTCGCTGTTGCCGAACGCCGCCTCCGGGCAGTCGCTCCCCGGCGCCGGCCGGGCGATCGCCGGCGGTGTCGCGAGCGATTGCCTGAAGGCGTCGACCGCCGGACAATCGGCGGCTGCGCGGACGTCGACGTAGATCGCTGCGCCGTAGTCCCTCGATGCGGCCGCATAGTTGTAGTCGCCGAGGAACTCGCCCGTCAGGCTGTTGGCGCTCGAACCTCGGGCATCCCCGATCGGACCGGCGAAGAGCGTCGCGAAGGGACCGAGCGCTCCGCCTGCCCCCACGTCCGCATGGCGCACCACGCTGTTCATCGGACGCGGCGTGGCCGTCGTCGACTGCCACGGGACGTGGAACGCGTTGTACGTGACGTAGACGTCGGTACCGTCAGGCGAGATCGCGACCGCCGGCATGTTCGGCCGGTCGGCCGGGTCTGCTGCATTCGCCACGAATGCCCAGCTGTCTCCGCCGTTCGTCGAGTACGCGATCTTCAGCGACTCGTTCGGCCCCGGCGTGGTGTCGGAAGGCGTCGTTCCGTTCTGCCAGGCGACGACGATCTCGTCCGTCGCGTCCAGTCCAGTCGGGGCGCCGTTCGCGATGTCGGCGGTCGGGAACGTTCCGTCTCTTGCACCCGCGACACCGTCGAACGTCCGGTCGCCGCTCACCGGGTCGGTGAGCCCGGTCGGCGAGAAGTCCGACACGATCTGTTGCTTGTCGAACGTCTGGCCGCCGTTGGTCGAGCGCACCATGTAGATCGCGCGGCCGGTGTTCGCCTTGCTCGCCTCCCAGAAGACGTAGACGACTCCGTCTGAGTCCGTGCGCACCCAGCAGTCCTGCTGGCCGTGCGCCGGGTTGTTCGAGGCGTCCGTGACCTGGGTCGACTTCCAGGTGTCGCCGCCGTCGCTCGAGCGCGAGACCGTGATCGGGTTCGGGAGCGCGTTGCCCTTCTCCTGGCTCCGGAACGCCGCGTAGCAGACGTACACGTTCCCGAAGAAGTCGCTCGAGGCCGCGTTGTCCGCCCAGATCTGCTCGTGGTCGGCGAACAGTGCGGAGTTCTGCTTGGACGCGATCACCGGCGGCATCCAGGCACTCGCGTCGCCGGCCGCTGCGGCCCGCACGTCGTCGCTGCGCGATACCCCGATCGCCTCGAAGCCCTTGAACGGCTCCGCCTCCGAAGCGGGTGACGGGAAGTTGGCCGTGAGGTTCGCGTAGTAGAGGCGCGAGCCATTGTCCCACGAGAACCCGTTCGGACCGGGCTTCGGGCCGAACGCGAGCGACGGGTCGCCGTCGGAGACGAGCCCATTCTCGAAGTAGTGCGGCAGGGTGCCGATCGGGCCATTTGGCTGCGGCACGCACGCCGCCGGGCCAAGGCACCCGCGCGCGGAATAGCCGGTGTACGTCGGCTGTATCCACGTGTCGCCGCTGTCGAACGAGAAGTAGATCCCCGACGTGCCGACGCCGTTCGTGAACGGGCAGGTCGTCGGATCGCCGGCGGCGCACGCCTCGAGGTCGATCTCGTCGTTCGCGCCCGCCGCGAGCACGGTCGGGTCGTTCGCGTTGACCGCTATCGAGGGCTCGTTCTGCTTGTTCTGCGTGAATGGCGTGACGGGGCTCCCGACCGAGACGCGTACGTCGCTTCCGTGGGTCGCGCCTGCGAGGCCTGCCACCGTGCCCGCCGCGAGCAGCATCGCGGCGAAGCTCCAGAGGAATCTCCTCATCTGCTCTCCCTCCCAGTCGTGGTTCGCGAGTACCCGGTTCTCCCCAGACCGGTTGCGCCTACCCGCTCGTCGGCGCACCGAAACCCGTCGGCGCGGAGAGCTAGCGAGGGCCCGGGACGCCCTTGAACTCGTAGAGGAGCGGCTCGCGCCCGGGCTGCACGATCCACGCCTCGCCGGTGCCCGCGCTTCGGTACGCGGCCCAGACGCCTTCTGCGACTGCCTCCGGCGACAGGAGCCGGAAACCGCGCTCTCGAAGCTCGTCGCGGAAGCCGTTCGTCGTCAAGGCGGTGTCCGCCCAGCCGGGGCAGACCGCCTGGATCCGGATCCCGCGCTCCGCGAGCTGCGGAGCCACGGAGCGGACGAAGCCGACGACGGCGTGCTTCGTGAGCCCGTAGATCGGATCGTCCGGGATGGCCGTGAGCCCCGCCAGCGACGCCGTGACGACGATCGCGCTGCCCTTCGGCATCACGCGGTCCAGCCGGCGCACGCCGTACACGACGCCGTCGACGTTGACCCCGACGGCCCGCCGGTACTGCGCGTCCGTGAGGTCGGTCAATCGACCGTTCTCCCCGGTGATCACACCGGCGTTCAGGCACGCGAGATCGACGGAGCCGACATGCTCCCAGGCTTCCGGGTCGGAGACGTCGAAGCCGTTCACGAGATCCAGCTCCTGCACCTCGAAGCCCTCCGCCGTGAGCTTCCTCACGATCGCGGTTCCGATGCCTCCGGCAGACCCTGTCACCAATGCCGTCATGGAATGAGCACGACCTTTCCTGTCGATTGACGCGATTCGACGAGGCGATGCGCCTCGCCGGCCTCCTCGAGCGGGAACTCTGCCCCGACGATCGGCCGAACGGCGCCTGCTTCCCACAGGCGGAGCACGTCCTGGGCCGCCCGCCCCACGAGCTCGGGATTGCGGCCGGCGAGCCGCCCGAGGTAGAAGCCGTGAACGCCGATGTTGCGGCCGACGAGCCACGCCGGGCTTACGTCCTGCCACAACCCGCCGGCGTAGCCGACTGCGATGGCGGTGCCCATCGGCTTCAGCAGGCTCAGCGACGCCTGGAAGAGCTCGCCCCCGACGAGGTCGAAGACGACGTCGACCTGGTCGAGCTCGGAGATGTGCTCGTACGTGACCGCCTCGACGGCCCCCAGGGAGCGCGGGAGGTCGAGCTTCGGCTCGCTGCCGACCGCCGCGATCGGCTGCCCGTTCAGTGCACGCACGACCTGGACGGCGGCGGTTCCCACGGCGCCGGCGGCGGCCGTGACCAGGACGCGCGCGCCGAAGGCGACCCGGGCGAGCTCCGTGAGCGGGATCCACGCGGTGAGGAACGCCATCGGGAAGGCCGCTCCTTCCGCGAAGCTCGCATTCTCGGGGAGTGGCAGGAGCCAGCGACGGTCGACCGCGACGCGTTCCGCGTACGTTCCTCCTCCCTGGAACACGAAGCCCATGACGCGTGTGTCCTCGACCTCGCCGGCGAATTCCACCCCGAGCACAGTGGGCAGCTCGGGTGGCTGCGGATAGGCGCCGAGCCGGATCAGGACGTCGGCGAAGTTGAGTCCGGCAGCGCGAACGTCGACGAGTGCCTGGCCGTCGGCAGCTTCGGGCTCGGGCACCTCCTCGACGACGAGCTGTCCCGGCCCGCCGGTCTCCCTCAGAACAGCCGCTCTCAACGGCCGACGAAGTTCGGCTCGCGCTTCTCGAGGAACGCCGCGACGCCCTCGGCACCGTCCTCCGACTCGAGGCAGCGGCGGAAGCCGTCGGCCTCGCGCCGCAGGCCCTCCTCGAGCGGCAGGTCGCGCGTCGTGCGCGCGAGCTCGCGGAGAATCGCGACGGACACGGGCGAGCGCGCGGCGATCGTGCGCGCGATCCCGAGCGCCGTCCCGCGCAGCTCCGCGCGCGGCACGACCTTCTCGACGAGACCCCACTCGTATGCCGTCTTCGCGTCGATGAAGTCCCCGGTGAGGTTGAGGAACAGGGCCCGCCCGATGCCGACGAGCCGGGGGAGTCGCTGCGTCCCGCCGCCGCCGGGGATGAGCCCGAGCTTGATCTCCGGCTGCCCGAGCTGTGCGTCCTCCGAGGCGACGCGAATGTCGCAGCACATGGCCAGCTCGAGCCCGCCGCCCAGGCAGAACCCCTGGATCGCGGCGACGAAAGGCGTCCGCGCAGCGTCCATACGGTGCCCGAGCTTCTGGATCCC
>JBKPLV010000342.1:0-4515 GCA_046731795.1 Actinomycetota bacterium
TGCTTCGTGATGGCGCCCTTCTTCGACCCCGTGGCGCTTTCGAGCTCCGCGCGGAGCGGGTCGAGCGCCTCGTGGATCTCCTGGGCCGCCGTCGCGACGGACTCGATCTCGCGCGGGGAGACCTTGCGATCCTCGCGGGTCGCCGTCTGGCGGACGAGGTCGCGGATCTTCTTCGAGTCCTCGGTCGTCAGGCTCTTGGCGAGCTGCGGGAAGATGCCGCCCGCGAGCGAGCGGGTCTCCTCGAGCGTCGGCAGGAGCTGGTCCTCGGCCCAGTTGTTGAGGCCGCGCGTCCAGAACTCGTCGTCCTCGTCGAAGCTCTTCTCCTTGCCCGTCGCGAAGTACTCGCGGCGGCGCTGCAGGCGCTCCTCGACGGCGAGCACGTGCTCGTCGCGGTCGACGTAGATCTGCTCCGACTCCGCCCGCACCTTGTCCTCGAGATCGGCCAGGTCCTTCGCGCGCGCCTCGACGTCGACCGCGGTCACGATCGAGGCGGCGAAGTAGAGGACCTTCTCGAGCTCGCGCGGGGCGATGTCGAGCAGGTACCCGATCCGGCTCGGGACGCCCTTGAAGAACCAGATGTGCGAGACCGGCGCGGCCAGGTCGATGTGACCCATCCGCTCACGCCGCACCTTCTGGCGCGTGACCTCGACGCCACAGCGCTCGCAGATGATGCCCTTGTAGCGAACGCGCTTGTACTTGCCGCAATAGCACTCCCAGTCCTTCGTCGGACCGAAGATGCGCTCGCAGAAGAGACCGTCACGCTCGGGCTTGAGCGTGCGGTAGTTGATCGTCTCCGGCTTGGTGACCTCGCCCGACGACCAGTCGCGGATCTGCTTCGACGATGCGAGTCCGATCCGGATCGAGTCGAAGTCGTTGATGTCAGGACCGCGTCTGTGGTTATCCATCTAGAGCCTCGTACCTCTCTCTCTTCTTCCGTCCGTGAACTGAGAAATCACTCTTCGATCTCGACGTCGGCGAGGTCGGCCTCGAGCGGCGCTTCCTCGACGCTGCCGAGCTCCTCGTCGGCCGCGAGCACGAGCTCGCCGCCGCCGTCCGCGGCCTCCTCGCCCTCCTCGACCTCCTCGGCCGTGGGCTGGCGGGCGGTCGCGCGGAGCGAGCCGGGCGACAGGTCGATGCCGAGCTCCTCGGCGGCGCGGAGCAGCTCGTCGTCCTCCTCGCGGACCTCGACCTCGCGGCCCTCGTCCGAGAGCACCTGCACGTCGAGCGCGAGCGACTGCATCTCCTTCAGCAGCACCTTGAACGACTCGGGGATCGACGGCTCGGCGATGTTCTCGCCCTTGACGATCGCCTCGTACGCCTTCACGCGCCCGATCGTGTCGTCGGACTTGATCGTGAGCATCTCCTGCAGCGTGTACGCCGAGCCGTAGGCCTCGAGCGCCCACACCTCCATCTCGCCGAAGCGCTGGCCGCCGAACTGAGCCTTGCCGCCCAGCGGCTGCTGCGTCACGAGCGAGTACGGGCCCGTCGAGCGCGCGTGGATCTTGTCGTCGACGAGGTGGAGCAGCTTCAGGATGTACATGACGCCGACCGTGACCTCCTGCGCGAAGGGCTCGCCGGACTTGCCGTCGTACAGCGTGACCTTCCCCGAGCAGCGGTTGCCCCGGGCGGCGGTCTCGTCGAACGCCATGCCGAGCGAGCCGTTGGCCGCCTTGGCGAGCGCGACGAGTGCGTCGTCGACGTCGCCCTCCGTGGCCCCGTCGAAGACGGGCGTCGCCACCGAGCGCGGCTCGGGCGCGTTGATCGGCGCGCGCGGGTTCACCGGATCGCCGTCCGGGAACACGCCGTGAGCGGCCGCCCACCCGAGGTGCGTCTCGAGGATCTGGCCGATGTTCATCCGGCTCGGGACGCCGAGCGGGTTCAGGACGACGTCCACCCCGCGCCCGTCTTCGAGGAACGGCATGTCCTCCTCGGGGACGATCTTCGAGATGACGCCCTTGTTCCCGTGCCGCCCGGCGAGCTTGTCGCCCTCGGCGATCTTGCGCTTCTTGGCCACGTACACGCGCACGAGCTCATTGACGCCCGGCGGCAGGTCGTCGCCGGCGTCGCGCGAGAACGTCTTGACACCGATCACCTTCCCGCCCTCGCCGTTCGGCACCTTGAGGGAGGTGTCGCGGACCTCGCGCGCCTTCTCCTTGAAGATCGCGCGTATCAGCTTCTCCTCTGCGGTGAGCTCAGTCTCGCCCTTCGGCGTGACCTTGCCCACGAGCAGGTGGCCCGCGTCGACGTCGGCGCCGATGCGGACGACGCCGCGCTCGTCGAGGTTCGCGAGCGACTCCTCCGAGCGGTTCGGGATGTCGCGCGTGATCTCCTCGTCGCCGAGCTTCGTGGAGCGCGCGTCGATCTCGTACTCGTGGATGTGGATCGAGCTGAGCACGTCGTCCTTCACGAGGCGCTCGGAGATGACGATCGCGTCCTCGAAGTTGTAGCCCTCCCACGGCATGAAGGCCACGACGAGGTTCGCGCCGAGTGCGAGCTCGCCGCCGTCAGTGGAGGAGCCGTCGGCGATGACCTCGCCCTTCTTGACCCGGTCGCCCAGCGTGACCACCGGCTTCTGGTGGATGAGCGTGCCCTGGTTCGACCGCATGAACTTCGTCAGCGGATACTCGTCGCGCGTCCCGCGGCCCTCGACCACGATGCGCTCGGCGTCGACGTCCACGACGGCTCCGTCGTTGGAGGCGAGGACGACGTCGCCCGTGTCGACAGCCGCCCGGAACTCGAGGCCGGTGCCGACGATCGGGGCCTGCGGGATCATCAGCGGCACGGCCTGCTTCTGCATGTTCGCGCCCATGAGCGCGCGGTTGGCGTCGTTGTGCTCGAGGAACGGGATGAGCGCCGTCGCCACCGACACGATCTGGGCCGGTGAGACGTCCATGTACTCCACGTCCTTGCCCTGCACGGCGACGGCCTCGCCCTCGCGCGAGCGGCACAGCACCTGCTCGTTGACGAACTTGCCCGTCTTGGGATCGACCGGCTCGGAGGCCTGGGCGATCGTGAACTGACGCTCCTCGGCCGCGTCGAGGTAGAGGATCTCGTCCGTGACGCGCCCGCCCTTCACGACGCGATACGGCGTCTGGATGAAGCCGAACTCCGACACCGTCGCAAACGACGCGAGCGAGCCCATGAGGCCGATGTTCGGTCCCTCCGGCGTCTCGATCGGGCACATGCGGCCGTAGTGCGTCGGGTGCACGTCGCGCACCTCGATCGGTGCGCGCTCGCGCGTGAGGCCGCCCGCGCCGAGCGCCGACAGCCGACGGCGGTGCGTCAGGCCAGACAGCGTGTTCGTCTGGTCCATGAACTGCGACAGCTGCGAGGAGCCGAAGAACTCCTTGAGCGCCGCCACGACCGGCCGGATGTTGATGATCGTCTGAGGCGTGATCGTGTCGACGTCCTCCGTCGTCATCCGCTCGCGGACGACACGCTCCATGCGGTAGAGACCGACCCGGAACGCCTCCTGGATCAGCTCGCCCGTGGTGCGGAGCCGGCGGTTACCGAAGTCCTCGTACTCGTCGAGCTCGGCGCGGATTGGATCGCGCGAGAGGAGCGCGGCCTCGGCCGCGTAGTCCTTCGCGTCCTCGGGCACGCCGAGCGTGGTCGGCATGGAGACGAGCCTGCGGACGAGGGCGATGATGTCCTCCGTCGTCAGCACGCGAACGTCCTCGGGCACCTGCACGCCGAGGCGCTGGTTGAGCTTGTAGCGGCCGACCTTCGTCAGGTCGTAGCGCTTGGGATCGAAGAAGAGCGCCCGCAGAAGGTTGCGCGCGTTGTCCAGCGTCGGCGGCTCGCCGGGACGCTGCTTCTTGAAGACCTCGATGAGCGCCTCTTCCTCACGAGTCGTCGGATCCTTCTCGAGGGTGTTCGCGATGTACACGGAGCCGCCGAAGAGCTCGAGGATCTTCTCGTTCGAGGTGGTGTCGAGCTGGAAGCCCGTCGAGGGGTCCTCGGCCGGCAGCGCGCGGAGAAGCGTCGTGATCGGGAGCTTGCGCTTCCGGTCGATGCGCGCGAACACGAGGCCCTTCTTGTCGATCTCGACCTCGAGCCACGAGCCGCGGGACGGCATGAGGTTCGCCATGAAGACCTGCTTCGTGGCGTCCTTCGGCTCCATCAGGTAGGCGCCCGGGCTGCGGACGAGCTGCGTGACGATGACGCGCTCGGTGCCGTTGATGATGAACGTGCCCCACGGCGTCATCATCGGGAAGTCGCCCATGAAGACCCGCTGCTCGCGGATCTCGCCGGTGTCCTTGTTGACGAAGCGAACGGTGATCGACAGCGGGACCTGGTAGGTCAGGTCCTTCTCGCGGCACTCCTGGATGGAGAACTGGGGCTCACCGAACTCGTATTCGGCGAACTCGACTGCGAGGGTCCCCGTGTAGTCCTCGATCGGCGAGATGTCGTCGATCGTCTCGCGCAGACCGTCCTCCATGAACCAGTCGAAGGACGCCTTCTGGATGTCGATGAGGTCGGGGAGGTCGAGGACATGCTTCAGGCGCGAAAAGC
>JBKPLV010000343.1:0-9028 GCA_046731795.1 Actinomycetota bacterium
GCTCTCCGGTGGGGGCGAGATCACCGGCGTCAAGGCAGATTCCCGTGAGGTTGGCCCGGGCGACCTCTTCGTCGCCGTCAACACCGGCATTCGCTACGTGGAGGAGGCGCGGGAACGGGGAGCCGCGACGCTCGTCCCCCACGACCAGGAAGCGGCACTCGCTGCGATCGCGTCGCTCGTCCGCGCGAGGAGCGACGCACAGGTCGTCGCGGTCGTGGGATCGACCGGCAAGACGACCACGAAGGACATCCTCGGCGCGCTCTGCGCTCCTCACGTGCCGACGATCTGGGCCGAGCGGAGCCTCAACAACGAGATCGGCCTCCCGCTCACGGTGTGCCGCCTCGAGCCGGAGACGCGCGTGCTCGTGGCGGAGATGGGGATGCGCGGTCTCGGTCAGGTCGCCGCACTGTGCGCGATCGCACGCCCGACGCTCGTCGTGGTGCCGCATGTCGGTCCCGAGCACCTGGAGCTCCTCGGAACGGTCGACCGTGTCGCCGAGGCGAATGCCGAGGCGATCGCGGCGCTCCCGGGGGGCGGCGTCGCGGTCGTGCCCGCTACAGGCCCGCTCGACCCTTTCCTCACGAGGGAGGACGTGGTCTTTCGCCGGTTCTCGGCCAATGACGTCGAGACGGTCGGCGGCGTGACGCGCTTCGCCGTCGATGGCGAGGCCGTCGAGCTCGCGCTGCCGTTCCCGCAACGCCATCTCGCGCTCAACACGCTCGCTGCGCTGCACGCATACGACGCTCTCGGGCTGCCGCTCGAGCGCGTGGCCGACGGCGTCTCGGGCATCGCGCTCTCACCGTGGCGGGGCGAGGAGACGGAGCTTCCGGGAGGCGGCTTCGTCGTCAACGACGCCTACAACGCGAATCCCGACTCCATGCGCGCGGCGCTCCTCCACCTCGCGGAGCGCGCCGGTGATCGTCGCCGGGTCGCCATCCTGGGGGAGATGGCGGAGCTCGGCGACCACGCTGCCGGCTACCACGCCGAGATCGGCCGCCTCGCCGCCGAGCTCGGCATCGACGTGATCGGCGTCGGCGAGTCGGCTCGGATGTACGCCCCGACTGTCTGGGTCGACTCCTCGGCGGCGGTTGCCGACGCTGCGCGCGAGTACCTGCGACCCGGCGACGCGGTGCTGGTGAAGGCCTCGCGCGCCGTCGGGCTCGAAGGCATCACAGACGAGATCTCGAACT
Source organism: Actinomycetota bacterium (assembly GCA_046731795.1). Lineage (GTDB taxonomy): Bacteria > Actinomycetota > Thermoleophilia > Gaiellales > Gaiellaceae > GMQP-bins7. Next base: position 1,191 of record JBKPLV010000343.1, read on the forward strand.
TCGCCCGAGCATGGTCCCTGTACTGATCGCGGGGCTGATCGCGATGGTCGCCGCCGTCGTGATCGGGCCGAGGTTCATCGAGCTGCTGCGGACGCGGAATCTCGGTCAGCAGATCCGGGCCGAGGGCCCAGCCTCGCACCTCGTGAAGCAGGGGACGCCGACGATGGGCGGGCTCCTCATCCTCGCCTCCGCGCTCGTGCCGTTCCTCGTCCTCTCCAAGTACACGGCCGACGGCCTCACGGTGCTGTTCATGGTGCTCGGATGCGCCCTGATCGGGTTCATCGACGACTACCTGAAGGTCCACCGCCGTCGCTCGCTGGGGCTCCCCGGCCGGTGGAAGATGGTCGGCCTCGTGGCGGTGACCGTCGGCGCCGCGCTGATCCTGAACGAGAGCTCCACGTTCACGACGGACGTATACGTCCCCGGCGTGGACTGGACGCTCGACCTCTCCTGGGGCTACTACGTCCTGCTCTTCCTCGTCATCGGCGGGACGGTGAACGGGGCGAACCTCACGGACGGCATCGACGGTCTCGCCGCCGGGACGGTGGTGATCATGCTGCTGACGTACCTCGCGGTGGCGGGCATCGCGTGGATCCGCTCGGGCTCGCCGGGCGACCGCAGCGAGACGTACCTCGACATCGCGACGCTCGCGGCCGCCCTCATCGGCGGCACGATCGGCTTCCTCTGGTACAACGCCTTCCCCGCCGAGGTGATCATGGGCGACACCGGCTCGTTCGCGCTCGGGGGTGCGATCGCCGGCTTCGCGGTCGTCACCGGCACCGAGATCCTGCTGCCCGTGATCGCGGGCATCTTCGTGATCGAAGTGCTCTCGCTGATCATCCAGGTCGTCAGCTTCAAACGGACTGGCAGGCGGGTGTTCCTCATCGCGCCGATCCACCACCACTTCGAGATGAAGGCGTGGTCGGAGACGAAGATCATGGTGCGGTTCTGGATCGTGTGCGCGATCTTCTGCGCCTCCGGGTTCGCGCTCTTCTACCGCGACTTCCTCCAGTTCGTCAGTCCTTGACGTGAGCGCTTCCGAGCTGGCCGGCAGGCGAGTCCTCGTGGTCGGGCTGGCTCGCTCCGGCCTGGCGGCCGCGGACGTCCTCGTCGCGGCGGGCGCGTCGGTCGTCGGCTTCGACCGGAACGAGTCGCTCGACGTCGGGAGGCTCGCCGGGCTCGGCGTCGAAATCCACCTGGGACACGAGGAGGACAGGCTGCTACAGGGGATCGATCTCGTCGTGAAGAGCCCGGGTGTCCCGGGCGAGACGGCGCTCGTCCAGGGCGCTCGGTCGCACGGCGTCCCCGTCTGGAGCGAGATCGAGCTCGGTGCCCGTCTGCTCCGGAATCCGATCCTCGGCGTCACCGGGACAAACGGGAAGACGACGACGAGCGAGCTCCTCGGGGCCGTGTTTCGTGCCGCGGGACGCCCGGTCGAGGTTGCGGGGAACGTCGGCAGGCCGCTCACGTCGCTCGTCGGCTTCGTCGCGCAGGACGCCTGGATCGTGTGCGAGCTGTCCTCGTTCCAGCTCGAGGACGTGGAGACGCTCCGGCCGAAGGTCGGCGTCCTCCTCAACCTCGAGCCGGATCACCTCGATCGCCACGGGTCGTTCGAGGCGTACGCCGACACGAAGCTGCGGATGTTCGAGCGTCAGGCCGCGGATGACACGGCTGTCCTGCCGCGCGGCTTCGGCGCGATTCCCGGTGAGGCGCAGCGCGTCGAGTTCGCCGCCGACGACCAGCTGCCCGCCGAGCCGCTCATCCCGGGTCCGCACAACCGCGAGAACGCAGCCGCTGCGACCGCCGCCGCTCGCGCCACCGGGATCGAGGACCACGCGATCGCCCAGGCGCTGCGCACGTTCGAAGGTGTGCCGCACCGCATCGAGCTCGTGCGCGAGCTGCGCGGTGTCCGCTACGTGAACGACTCGAAGGCGACCAATGTCGCCGCAGCCCTCCGCGCACTCGCGTCGTTTCCCGAGTCGCGGCTGCACGTCATCCTCGGCGGCCGCGGCAAGCACGAGCCATACGAGCCTCTCGCCGCCGCGTTCAAGCGCGGCGACGCCGCGTACGTGATCGGCGAGTCGGGAGACGAGATCGCGAGGGCGCTCGAGGCGGCCGGCGTGCCGGTCGACCGCGCCGGGACACTCGATGCGGCGCTCGCGGCCGTGGCCCGTGCGGCCGAGCCCTCCGACGTCGTCCTCCTCTCGCCGGCGTGCGCCAGCTTCGACCAGTTCCGCGACTTCGAGGCACGCGGCGACGCGTTCCGCGCGCTCGTCGAGGAGCTCGCGTGAAGGGCGACGGCCACACCGACCAGCGCATCGTCGCGTTCGTCACGCTCGGGCTCGTCGCGTTCGGGCTCGTGATGGTGTACAGCGCCACGTCTGCGTCGGCGGCCATCGGGAACGGCGACCCGATGAGCTTCCTGAAGCGGCAGGCCGTGTACGCACTGATCGGCGTGGTCCTCATGGCCTGCGCGTCGCGGTTCGACTACCACCGACTGCGCTACCTCGCACCGCCGCTCCTCCTCGCCGCGCTCGTGCTCTGCACGGCCGTGCTCGTTCTCGGCCCGGCGATCAACGGTGCCCGGCGCTGGTTCGTCCTGGGGCCGGCGAGCGTTCAGCCGTCCGAGCTCGCGAAGCTCGCGCTCTGCCTGTTCGCGGCGGGCTACCTCTCTCGGCGCCGCGCACCGCGGACGTTCGGCGAGCTGCTGAAGCCGCTCGGCCTCCTCACCGCGATCTTCTGCGGGCTCATCGTCGTGGAGCCCGACCTGGGGACGACGATCACGATCTGCGGGATGATGCTCGCGCTCCTCCTCGTCGCGGGCGTCCCGATCCGCCTGCTCGCGGTCGCGTCGACTCTCGCGGTGGGCCTGGGCTTGCTCGCGATCTACATGGAGCCCTACCGGCGGGCACGCGTCTTCGCCTTCCTCGACCCGTGGAAGGACGCGCAGGGCGCCGGTTTCCAGATCGTGCAGGCGACCATCGGGATCGGATCGGGCGGGGTAACCGGCGCCGGCCTCGGCGAGGGCGTGGGAAAGATCTCGTACCTTCCGGAGGCACACACCGACATGATCTTCGCGGTCATCGGCGAGGAGCTCGGCCTCATCGGCGTGACGCTCGTCATCTCCGCGTTCGCCGTGCTTGCGATCGCGGGCTTCCGGATCGCGCTGCGCTGCCAGGATCCCTTCGGGAAGCTCCTCGCCGCCGGCATCACCGCGCTCGTGTGCGGCCAGGCGGCGATCAACCTCGCGGCCGCGCTCGGCATCGCGCCGCTGACCGGAATCCCGCTGCCGTTCGTCTCGTACGGCGGGTCGAGCCTGATCGTGCTGCTCGCGTCGGTCGGCGTGCTCCTTAACATCGCGGTCAATGGACGGGTCGTCGGAGCTTCGGTGCGTGATCGCGGCGGGAGGGACCGCCGGTCACGTTCGACCCGCGCTCGCAGTCGCAGAGGCGCTGCGCGAGCGCGGAGTGAAGGTGACGTTCGCCGGGTCGCCCGACCGCGTCGAGTCGCGGCTCGTTCCTGAGGCGGGCTTCGAGCTCGACACCTTCGCAGTGTCCGGGTTCCCTCGCCGGATCGGCTTCGGACTCGCTCGCGCGCTCTCGCAGGCTGCGCACGCCCCGTTCGCGTGCAGCCGGATCCTCTCGCGACGGCGGCCGGACGTCGTGCTCGGAGGCGGCGGCTACGTCGCCGGCCCGATGGTGCTTGCCGCGCGCCTCCGAGGCATACCGAGCGCCCTGACCGAAGCCGACGCGCATCTCGGTCTCGCGAACCGGCTCGCCGCACCGTTCGCGCGGCGGGTCTTCCTTGCGTACGCGATCCCGGGACGGAACGGTCGCAAGTACCGGGTCGTCGGCCGGCCGATCCCGGCAGCCCACCTCGGCGCCGGCAAACGCCAAGGCCGAGAGCTCTTCGGGCTGCCCCAAGACAGGCCTGTGCTCGCGGTCTTCGGAGGCCTCGCAGGTGCGCAGGCGCTGAACGAGCTCGCTGCCTCCGCGTTCGGGGAGCAGGGCCCGGCGATCCTGCACGTGTCCGGTGAGCGCGACTACGACTCGGTGCGCGCGTGGGTGAAGCGCGACGACTACGTGCTCCTCCCGTCGACCGATCGTTTCGGCGCCGCGCTCGCCGCCGCGGATCTCGCGATCTCGCGCGCGGGTGGGACCGTGTGGGAGCTCGCGGCGGCGGGGACGCCGGCGATCCTCGTCCCCTATCCGCACGCGACCGCCGATCATCAGACGCTGAACGCGCGCTACTTCGCGGAGGGCGGGGGCGCCGTCGTGGTCGACCAGAGCCGGCTCGGCGAGGTTCCGGCGCTGGCGACCCGGCTCCTGGACGATGCCGAGCGGCTCGCGCGGATGCACGAGGCCATGCTCCGGTTGTCGAAGCCGGAGGCCGCGGATGCGGTCGCCGACGAGCTGTTGTCGCTGGTCGGGTCTCGCGAGTGAGCGAGCAGCCGCTCGCGGGTCGGCGGATCTACTTCGTCGGCATCGGCGGCGCGGGCCTGTCCGCCTACGCCAACTTCGCGCGCGCCTGGGGCGCCGAGGTGCGCGGGTGGGACCGGAACGAGACGATCTTCCTCGAGGCGGTGGAGGGGATCGAGGTGGACGTCGGCGGCGAGCCGGCCCCTCCGCCGGGTTACGAGGTCGTGGTCTCGACGGCGCACACGGGCCGGATCGACGGGCGCTCGCGGGCCGAGTTCCTCGCCGACCTCGTCGGCCTTCGCCGCGCGATCGTCGTCGGGGGCGCTCACGGGAAGACGACGACCGCGGCGATGGTCGCGTACGTGCTCCGCGAGCTCGGCGAGGATCCCGCGTGGATCATCGGCGGCGTCGTGCCGCAGCTCGGCGGCAACGCCGGAACGGGGGCCGGGTGGCTCGTCGTGGAGGGGGACGAGTCCGACCGCTCGATCGCGCTCCTGGGTCCCGAGATCGCCGTCGTCACGAACGTCGAGCTCGACCACCACGCGACCTACGCGTCGGGGGCCGAGCTGGCGGCGTTCTTCGAGGAGTGGCTCCAGCGTGCGCCAAGTGCTGTGCGCGGCTGGGAGCTCGAGCCCGTCGACCTCGCTCTCGGCGTTCCGGGCGAGCACAACCGCATGAACGCGGCCGCGGCGCTCGCGGCTCTCGAGCTCGCGGGTGTCGATCGGAATGACGCCGAGCGCGCGATCGTCGGCTTCGCCGGCGTGGGGCGGCGCTTCGAGCTCGTCGGCGAGCGCGGCGGCGTTCGGGTGATCGACGACTACGGTCACAACCCGACGGAGATCGCAGCGGCGCTGACGACGGCGCGCGGGCTCGAGCCGCGTTCGCTCGTCGCCGTCTACCAGCCGCACGTGTACGAGCGGACGCGGCAACTCCATCGCGAGCTCGGCGCCGCTCTCGGGCTCGCCGATGCCGCGATCGTGACCGACGTGATCGGTGAGCGCGACGCGCCGATCGCGGGCATCAGCGGAAAGACCGTGCTCGACGACGTGCCGCGGGGCGTGCGCCGCGGGTGGGCGCCGACGCTGGACGACGCCGTGAAGCTCGCGCTTGCGTGGGCTCGGCCCGGCGACGTCGTCGTGACGCTCGGCGTCGGCGAGCCGTGGCGCATCGCACGCGCGGTTGTGGAAGGTCTGCCCGGGTGAACGGGCTCGACCACGACGTCCCGCTCGCGAAGCTGACCACGATCGGGACAGGCGGGGTGCCGGCCGGACTGGCCCGGCCGCGAACGCTCGCCGAGCTCGCCGACGTGCTCCGATACGCACGGGACGAGGGGCTCGACCTGTTCGTCGTCGGCCTCGGCTCGAACGTGCTCGCCGCAGACGACGGGCTCGACGTCCTCGTCATCCGGCTCGAAGGCGAGCTTGCCTCGGTCGGCGTCTCCGGACGCGTGATGCGCGCGGGGGGCGGCGCGACCAACGCCGTATGCCTCCACCGTGCCCGCGCTGCAGGACTGGGTGGCTTCGAGTTCGCGTGCGCGATCCCGGGGACTGCAGGCGGCGGCGTCTTCATGAACGCCGGCGCGTACGAGCACGACTGGAACGAGATCCTGACCCGTGCGCTCGTCGTCTCCGCCGACGGCGAGGGGTGGTGGACGCCGGACCAGCTGGGTCTTTCGTACCGGCGCTCGGGGCTCGGCCCGGGCGAGGTGGTTGCGGCGGTCGAGTACGAGCTCGCACAGCGCGATCCCGTGGAGATCAAGGCGACGATCGCGGAGCTGGTCGCGCGTCGCAAGGACACGCAGCCCACGAACAAGCGGACGTTCGGCAGCGTCTTCAAGAACCCGGCCGGCGAGCTGGGGGCGGGGAGGATGCTCGAGCTCTGCGGATTGAAGGGCCACCGAATCGGCGGCGCGCAGATCTCGCCCAAGCACGCGAACTTCATCGAGAACGCGGACGGTGCGACGAGCGCGGACTGCGTCGCCCTCATGGTCGAGGCGCGGCGCCGCGCACGCGAGCAATTCGGGGTGACGCTCGAGCGCGAGGTCGTGTTCCTCGGGCTGCCGGAGCTGCCGCCGACGTAGGAAGCCCTGGCGTCGCGCCGAATCCAGCCGCATGGTCGGGGGACGAGGCGAACGCGGATCGCGTCGGCATGCTGCTGCGGCAAGCGTCGTCGTCCCGTTTCCGCGAGGTGCGGCCGGTGCTCGCCTGGATCTCGTCCGCTTCGTCCCCTCCGGCCGCTCCCTGATGGCGACCTTCGGCCTCCTCGTCGCGATCGGGCTCGCCTACTGGCTCGCCTACTCGTCGTCGCTCTTTGCCGTCCACGAGGTCGTCGTCCGCGGCGCGCCTCCCGGGCTCGAGCGCGAGGTGACGCGCGCGACGGAGGGCCTCGTCGGGAGGAGCCTCGTGTCCATCGACGCCCGCGACGTCGAGGGCACGCTGCGCGCGCTCCCCGCCGTCGCCGGCGCATCGGTCGACCGCTCGTTTCCGAACACACTCGTGGTCAAGATCGCGGCCGAGCGGCCGGTCGCGGTCATTCGCAGCGGCACGTCGGCGTGGCTCGCGACGGGCGCCGGCAAGGTGATCCGCGAGATATCGGTCGGCACCCAGCGGGGGATGCCCCGCCTCTGGCTCCGGCGCGGCGCGACGATTCATCTCGGCGGCCAGATCCCGGCAGGGCTCGTCCCTGCGACACGAGCCCTCGCGGCCGCCCAGACGGCCGGGCTCGGCGGACGCGTGAAGGGCGTCCGCACGACGGGCGACGAGCTCACGCTCGTGCTGCGCCAGGGGACGGAGGTGCGGCTCGGCCGCGACGCAGACGTCGGGATGAAGCTCGTCATCGCGCGACACGTCCTCGCCCTCGTCGATCACGGAACGAGCTACGTGGACGTCAGCGTCCCCCAGCGCCCGGTCGCGGGCTGACCTTCAAGTCTCAGGTTGAGGTTTAGAGTCGCGTTGGTCGAGGGTCGTTGACATCCCCTCGGAGGAGGCCTACCCTCGGGAGCGAACGAGTTGCGAAGTCGCACGGTCAATGGGAACTTCACCTTGAGGTGACTTGAGAAATGAGCAATCAGCTGGGTAGCTATCTCGCCGTCATCAAGGTCGTCGGCATCGGCGGCGGCGGCACGAACGCGGTCACGCGCATGGTCGAAGCCGGCGTCACCGGCGTCGAGTTCGTCGCGGTGAACACGGACGCGCAGGCGCTCCTGATGACGGAGGCCGACGAGAAGATCCACGTCGGCTCGCAGGCGACGCGGGGGCTCGGCGCGGGCGCCGATCCGCGAGTCGGGCTGGCCGCGGCCGAGGAGAGCCGCGACGAGCTGAAGGAGGCGCTCAAGGGCGCGGACATGGTCTTCGTGACCGCCGGCGAGGGCGGCGGAACCGGAACCGGCGGCGCGCCCGTCGTCGCGCAGATCGGACGCGA
>JBKPLV010000344.1:0-1996 GCA_046731795.1 Actinomycetota bacterium
GAAAACGCCCCCGGCTGCGGCTCCGGGGGCGTTTCCCGTTCGAGGCGACCCCTTCCCGGGGTGGCGAGCCGGTGAATCGTGGCTCTGCGGCCCAGCCACGCTCAGCTCATGCTCGCCGACCTTCCGGCGGTGGTGCCCGCGCATCCGATCTGGCGTCCGATCGTCTGCGGTGTGGGCCTGACTATAGGAGCCCGGTCCAGAAAAGTCAAGTAGCCATGTCAAGTGATTTGGGCTACCGTTACTTCACTCTGAAGCGGTAGGCGCACATCCCCTCGCCGGGGGAGCGCGCCACCCGACCGATCCGACTTGACTGATACGGGCATGCACGAGACCGTCATCTCGCCTGCACTGGCTGCGGGCGCGAGCACCCACCTGGGCGAACGTGTCCGCGCTCTGCGCGTGGCCGCGGGCCTGACGCAGACCGACCTCGCGGGCGAACGCTTCTCGAAGGAGTACATCAGCCAGATCGAGCGGGGCAAGACGCGCCCGACGGAGACGACGATCGCCTGGCTCGCGACGCAACTCGGCGTCGATCGGGTCTTCCTGGCGTCCGGCATCTCGACCGAGGAGCGGACGAAGGTCGAAGCGCAGCTGGAGAGCGCCGAGGCGCTGTCCGCCTCGCGTCGCTACGAAGAGGCCGTTGCCGCGTTCCGCGAGGCGATGCCGTGGGCGCGTCATGCCGGCGCCGCCTCACTCGAGCTCAGAGGTCTCGCGGGAGAAGCGTGGGCGCTGCAGGAGCTGGGCCAGATCCGCGAGGCGATCGAACTGCTCGCCGTTGCGCGGGAGCTCGCCGAGCGTCCGGAATTCTCGGACGTCGACCGGGCGGATATCCTCATGCGGCTCGGCGTCTGCCGCTACAAGCTCTCGAGCATCTCGACTGCGATCGCGTTGTTCAACGAGACGCTCGAGCTTGCGGAGCGGGCGGGACTGCCTGCGGGTCCGCTTCGCTCGGAGACCCTGCAGTGGCGATCCCGCTGTCACCGCGTGCTTCGCGATTACGTCGCGGCCCGGGAGGATGCTCAGCGCGCGCTGGAGCTCGCCCAGGACGTCGGCGATAGGCACGCGATCGCGAGCGCCTACACACAGGCTTCGCTGGTCGCGCAGCGCCAGGGCCACTACGTTCTTGCCCGCAGCTATGCACAGCGAGCGAAGGAGCTGTGCCAACAGCTCAACGACGAGCGGAGCGTGGGCCGGCTTCTGCTGATGCTGGGCGGTCTCACACTCCTACTCGGAGACGAGGAACACGCTGTCGAGCACCTGAAGGCGTCCTACTCGCAGGCGCTTGATGCAGATTCACCCGCGGACGCCGCACAGGCGCTCGAGGGCATCGCCCGGGTTCACCTGAACCGGGGCGAGTACGACCAGGCAGATGAGCTGGCGCGCAAGGCGCTCGCTCTCCTGCAGGGTCGGGAGGACTACCTCCACGAAGTCAGTCCGACGCAGCTCGTCCTGGGGCGAGCGCTGATGGAGCGCGGACGACTGGACGAGGCGGAAGAGTGCTTCCGGGCTGCCGACGCCGCCGCCGAGCAGATGGCGTCGATCAGTCACAGGACGGAGGCATGGGTCGCACTGGGTGATCTCGCGGCACGTCGAGGCGACAACCGCGGGGCTGCGCGTCTCTACCGGAACGCCGCCGAGGCGCTCCAGGAAATCCGCTTCTAAGAGAGGAGGTCGCCATGAAGCCGAGACTGTTTCTCCTGATGGTCAATCTCGCACTGCTGGCGGCTTGGTTCGGGCAGTGCGGCTGGACTCACGGCCGACACTCCTGGCCCGACGGCCTCTAGATCGGCCACGGCTAGACTCGGGCGCCTATGCGCCCAGCTGCGGCACTGACCGTGCTGTCGTGCCTGCTCGCCATCGGGGGATGCGGTGGCTCGGGGGACTCCACGGCGGCGGAAACGCAGCCCGGAGGTGGCGAGACGCTCGAGCAGCTCTGGCGCGAGCCGGGTGACGACGTCGCCGTCATCCCAGGAGACGAGAACCACGAGCCGGGAAA
>JBKPLV010000345.1:0-9861 GCA_046731795.1 Actinomycetota bacterium
ACGGCCGTCGTCGTCAGGTCGAACGAGTCGCCGCGCGCGGCAGCGGCCACGGCGTCGATGATCTTCGAGTAGCCGGTGCAGCGGCAGACGTGTCCGCCGAGCGCATGCTGGATCGCCTCGGGGTCCTCCGCGCCGCCGCGATCGAGGTACGCCTGCGCTGCGAGCATCATCCCCGAGGTGCAGAAGCCGCACTGCGCCGCGTAGTAGTGGACGAACGCCTGCTGGATCGGCGCCAGATCCTCGGGCGCGCCCAGGCCTTCCACCGTCGTGATCGCCATTCCTTGCGCGTATCCGACCGGGAGCAGGCACGAGCGGCGGGGCTCGCCGTCGACGAGCACCGTGCAGGCGCCGCAGCCGCCCTGGTGGCAGCCGGCCTTGGGCCCCGTGATGCGGAGATCGTCCCGGAGGACGTCCAGCAGCGGCGTAAGCGCCGACCCGTCGACCTCGTGCGAGATTCCGTTGACGGTGAGGTTCATGCGGACTCCTTCAGCTCGTCGAGGACACGGCGAACCAGCACCGGTAGGACCTTTGCGCGGTACCACGCCGATGCGAGGGCGTCGTCGTGCGGCGTCACGTCGTTCAGCGCCGCCTCGGCGTCGCCGCGCTCGGCGGATGGGAGCCGCAGGCCGTGCGAGCCGGCGCCGGTCGCAGCGAGGCGGATCGTTCCGTCCGAGCTGCGCGCGCCGGAGACCGACAGCGCTGTGTAGTCGTGGGTGTGCGGCCGGTCGAGCCCCGCGTACGCCCCGGCAGCGGGCTCGTCGAAGCTGACGCTGAGCAGAAGCCGCCCGCTCCGCTTCGGGAGGAAGTCCTCGAGCGGCTCCTCCGTGACCTCACCGCCCGCCGCCGAACGGGCGATGGCGCCGAGCGCGAGGAATGCGCCCTGGAGGTCGCCGCGGGGCGCCTCGTAGCCCTCGCCCGCACAGAGGTTTCCTCCAACAGTCGCCTGCAGTCGGATCTCGATGTCCGCGACATTTGCCGCGCACGGGCCGAGCGGAGCGCTCATCCCGATGAGCTCCTGCACCGGCGTGGTCGCGCCGATCGTGACGCGCGGGCCGTCCTTGCTGATGCCAGAGAGGCCTGCGCCGCCCAGCATGAGTGCCGTCTTCGGCTCGAGTCTTCGGTAGGTCAGGTCCGGAACGACGATCGTCCCTCCGCCAACGACGACGACGTCTGCGCCGTCCCCGAAGGCAGCGATCGCCTCCTCCTCGGAGGCCGGTGTGAGGACTTCCGTCGCGGCGGACGCCATGCTCGCTCCTGCCATCACCCCACCCTTCTCGGTCGCGAGATCAGTGAGGCGAGTCTAATCTCGCCGCGCAGGGCCGTGGAAGGCACCCGTGTACGCTGGGGTTGATGAGCTTTCGCACGATCGACGAGCTCGAGGCGGCGCTCCGTCAGGCCGACTACCTGCCGGATCGCGGGCTCGCGACCGCGCTCTTCCTCGGCCTCGCGCTCGAGAAGCCGGTACTGCTCGAAGGTGAGGCCGGCGTTGGCAAGACCGAGGCCGCGAAGGCGCTCGCGACCGCGCTCGACGCGCGGCTCATCAGGCTGCAGTGCTACGAGGGGCTCGACGTCTCGCACGCGGTCTACGAGTGGAACTACCCGCGGCAACTCCTGCACATCCGGGCCGCCCAGGAAGGCTCGGTGTCGGAGCAGGAGCTCTTCGGCTCGGAGTTCTTGATCCGCAGGCCGCTGCTGGAGGCGATCGACTCCGACGAGGCGGTCGTGCTCTTGATCGACGAGATCGACCGCGCCGACGAGGAGTTCGAGGCCTTCCTCCTCGAGATCCTGTCGGACTTCCAGATCACGATCCCGGAGCTGGGGACGATCCGCGCTCGGAGGCGACCAGCGGTGATCCTCACCTCGAACCGCACGCGCGAGCTGCACGACGCGCTGAAGCGCCGTGCGCTCTTCCACTGGATCGGGCACCCGTCGATCGAGCGCGAGGTCGAGATCGTGATCCTGCGCGTTCCCGGCATCGCGGAGCGGCTGGCCAAGGAGGCGGCTGCGTTCGTCCGCGGCCTGCGCGGCCTCGACCTCGCGAAGCCGCCCGGAGTGGCCGAGACGATCGACTGGGCGCAGGCGCTCGCCGCGCTCGGCCGCGAGGAGATCGACGCCGAGGTCGTCGAGCAGACGCTCGGCTCGGTTCTGAAGTACCGGGAGGACATCGAGACGGTGCGCGACGAGACGCTCGTCGGCCTGATCGAAGAGGCCCGCGCCACCGCGAACCGCTGACCGATGCAAGGCGCCGCGATCGTCCGGCACGTCGTGACCTTCGGACGCATCCTGCGCGAGGTCGGGATCGAGGTAGGCCCCGGCCGCGTGGAAGACGCGGTGCGTGGACTCGGCTCGGTGGACCTCACCCGCCAGGACGACGTCTACTTCACGCTTCGGCAGACCCTGGTCTCGCGCCACGACGAGCTCGAGCTCTTCGACCGGGCGTTCGTGGCCTGGTTCCTGCGCGGCCCCGTCGCGCCGCTCGTTCGTCAGAAGCAGATGCGCCGCTTCGCAAACAAGGTCGCGCGTGACACGCTGGAGCAAGGATCCGACGGGGACGAGGTGGACGAGTCGTCGACGCCGCACGAGCTCGGCGCATCCGGTCACGAGCTCCTGCGCGAGAAGGACTTCGCCGAGATGACGCCCGAGGAGTTCGAGCGCGTGCGCAGGCTGATGGCCGCGATCGCACGCACGCGGCCACGGCGCCAGTCGCGTCGCCGCGCCCCCGATGCCCGTGGGGACCGGCTCGACCTTCGTCGCCTGTGCCGCAAGTCGTTGCGCTCGGGAGGGGAGCCGATCGAGCAGCCGTGGAGGGCGCGGAAGACCGTGCCGCGGAAGCTCGTCGTCCTCTGCGACATCTCCGGCTCGATGGATGCCTACGCGCGCGCGCTGCTCTTCTACCTGCACGCGATCGTCGGCAGCGGGCACGGCGTCGAGGCGTTCGCCTTCGGCACGCGCCTCACGCGGCTCACGCCCGATCTGGCGACGCGCGACGCGGAAGCCGCGCTCGCGCGCGCGAACGAGATCGCGGTGGACTGGGGCAGCGGGACGCGCATCGGCGGCTCGCTCGCCGAGTTCAACACGATCTACGGTCGCCGCGCGCTCTCGCGTGGGGCGGTGGTCGTCATCGTCTCGGACGGCTGGGAGCGGGACGACCCCGACCTCGTCGCCCGCGAGATGGCGAAGCTCGCACGGGCTGCATACGCGGTCGTTTGGGTGAATCCGCTGAAGGGCAACCCCGAGTATCAGCCGCTGGCCGGGGGAATGCGCGCCGCGCTCCCGTTCGTTGACCGTTTCCTCCCCGGCCATAATCTCCGGAGTCTCGAGGAGCTCGGCGCAGTGCTGGCCGGCATCGAAAGGAGGCACGCAGCGTGAAAGAGATCCTGCCCGAGATCGACCGCTGGAAGGAGGAGGGCGAGAAGGTCGTGGTCGCCACCGTCGTGGCGACGCGCCGCTCGGCGCCGCGCCCCATCGGCGCGAGCCTCGCGGTCTCCGAGTCGGGGAAGATGTGTGGCTCCGTCTCCGGCGGCTGCGTCGAGAGCGACGTCTTCGAGAACGCCCAGGAGGTGCTCGCGACCGGTGAGCCGAAGCTGCTCTCGTACGGGATCGAGGACGATCTCGCGTGGAGCGTCGGCCTGCCGTGCGGGGGCGAGATCGACGTCTTCCTCGAGCGGGTCGACTGACGTGAACCTCATCCACCGGCTCGCGGAGCTCCGCGAGTCCGAGGAGCGCGGGATCCTCTTCACCGGCATCGAGGGCGACGAGGCAGGGACGAAGGTGCTCGTGCTCGAGTCCGGCGAGCAGGTCGGCGAAGGACTCGAGGAGGCCGTCGCACAGTTCGACGAGCTGATCCGCCGCGGGCGCAACAAGCTGCTGGCCTTCGACGACGGCTCGAGGGTGTTCGCGGAGTGGTACGGCCCGCCGCCCCGTCTCTTCGTCTACGGCGCCGTCGACACGGCCGAGGCGCTGTGCCGCGGCGCCAAGCTTCTCGGCTGGCATGCGATCGTCGCCGATGCGCGCGCAAAGTTCGCGACGCGCGAGCGCATTCCCTCGGCCGACGAGATCATCGTGGAGTGGCCGGACAAGGCGATCGCCCAGGTCCAACCGGACCACCAGACTGCGATCGTCGTCCTCACGCACGACGACAAGTTCGACGAGCCGGCTCTCATCGGCGCGCTCGAGACGGAGGCCTTCTACATCGGAGCCCTGGGCTCGCGCCGTAACCAGGAGCGACGGCGCGAACGCCTGCTCGAGGCCGGGGTCTCGGAGGACGCGCTCGACCGGATCATGGGGCCGTGCGGCCTGGACGTCGGCGCGGACACGCAGGAGGAGACGGCGCTCTCGATCCTCGCGGAGGTCCTCGCCGTGCGCGGTGAGCGCGAGGGCGGGTTCCTCAAGGACGCGAAGAAGCGCATCCACGTCGAGGTCGAGTAGGCGTGAGCGCGGCGGCTGGGCGCGTCGCCTGGATCGCATCGGCGCCCGTCAAAGGGCTCCGGCTCGCGCTCCGCGGCGAGGCGGTGCTCGGGCGAGCGGGCATCGCGGGAGACCGGGCGTTCTACCTCGTGGACGCCGACGGACGGCTGACGAACGCCAAGCGCGCGGGAGGGCTTCTCCGCGCGAGCGCCGAGCTCGAGGGCGACCGACTCCGCATCCTTCTGCCGGACGGATCGTCCGTGGAGGGCGACATGGAGCTCGGCGAAGCGTTGGAGACGAACTTCTACGGACGTCCGGTGCAGGGACGACTCGTCCGCGGGCCGTGGGCCGAGGCGCTGTCGGCGGTCGCCGGCATGCCGCTCAGGCTCGTTCGCGCCGACGATGCCGGCGAGGGCCTCGACCGCGGTTCGAGCGCGCCCACGTCGCTCGTCTCGACTGCGGCGCTCGACGCGCTCGCGCGGGCCGCGGGCGTCGAGGGTCCCGTCGACGGGCGCCGCTTTCGCATGAACTTCGGGGTCGACGGCATCGCGGCGCACGAGGAGGACGCGTGGCTGGGCCGTCGCGTCGCCGTCGGCGAGGCGGTTCTCGTCCCACGCGGCAACGTCGGCCGTTGCCGCGTGACGAAGCTCGGCCCGGAGACCGGCGCAGTGGATCTGGAGACGCTCGACGTCATCGCCGATTACCGAGCCGACGTGGCGACGACCGAGCCCTTGCCGTTCGGCGTCTGGTGCGAGGTCGCCGAGCCGGGTCGGGTCGCGCTCGGCGATCCGGTCGAGCCGCTCTGAGCGGGCGGACAGTCGACGCCGTCCCTGTGCCGCGATCGTATTAGAGTCGCGTGGACATTCCTGCTGGTCAGTCCCGGGCGAAAGGGGGCACGGTGACGAGCACTGAAGCGGGCCTCGGGATCGAGGCCAAGTCGGACGCGATCTACGAGCTGCTCGAGGAAGGCTCGAAGGTCGAGCGGGTCGCGACCGGCTTCACCTTCACGGAGGGCCCGATCTGGCACCCCGTGGAGCAGCATCTCCTGTTCTCCGACATGCCGGGCGACGTACGCCGCAAGTACACGCCCGACGGCACCGTCGTCGAGGTCATGCGGCCGAGCTTCAAGTGCAACGGCATGACCTACGACGCCGATCTCAATCTGCTCGTGTGCGAGCACGTCACGAGCGCGCTGTGGCGCGAGCGCTCCGACGGGAGCCGCGAGGTGCTCGCGTACCACTGGGAGGGCAAGTACCTGAACAGCCCGAACGACGTCTGTGTCCACTCGTCCGGGGCGATCTACTTCTCGGACCCCTGGTACGGGCGCTTTCCCGGCTTCGGAATCGAGCGGGAGCGCGAGCTCGGCTGGCAGGGCGTCTTCAGGATCCCGCCCGGCGGCGGCCAGGATGAGCTCGAGCTCATCGTCGGCAAGGACGAGTTCGACATGCCGAACGGCCTGTGCTTCTCGCCCGACGAGTCGCTGCTCTACATCAACGACACGCCTCGCGCGCACATCAAGGTCTGGGATGCGGACTCGGACGGGAACGTCTCCAACGGCCGGATGTTCTTCGAGGGCGTCGGATCGGGCGTGATCGAGGAGGGCATCCCCGACGGGATGAAGTGCGACGAGCGCGGAAACATCTGGGTGACCGGGCCGGGCGGCATCTGGGTCATCTCTCCCGAGGGCGAGCACCTCGGAACGGTCCTCGTCCCCGAGAACACGGGGAACCTGAGCTGGGGCGGCGAGGACTGGCACACGCTCTTCATACCGAGCTCCACCTCGCTGTACTCCATTCGAACGGTCGTCGGACCGCGGCGCGAGCCGTACATGCGTTAGGAGGCGATTGATGAACGACGAAGGCCTGACCCTGGACGCCGATCGCTGCGTGCTGATCATCCAGGACCTGCAGAACGACGTGATGATCGAAGGTGGCGCGTTCGCGGACACCGGCTCGCCCGAGCACGCGAAGGAGCAGAACGTCGTCGAGAACGTGAAGGCGCTCGCGGTGACGTGCCGCAGCAAGGGCATCCCCGTCATCCACGTCCACTACATCGTCGAGCCGGGCGCCCCCGGGCTGAAGCTCAACGCACCGCTCTTCGAAGGAGTGAAGGACACGAATGCGCTCGTCCGTGGAACGTGGGGCGCCGAGCCTGCCGAAGGACTCGAGGTGCAGGAGGGCGACTTCATCGTCCAGAAGATGCGGATGAGCGCCTGGCAGGGCACGCGGCTCGAGAACCTGCTCACGGGCTTCGGCCGCGACACGATCATCGTCACCGGTGCCTGGACGAACATGTCCATCGAGCACACCTCGCGAACGGGCGCCGACAAGGGGTATTTCATGGTCGTTCCCGAGGACGGCTGCTCGACGATGAATGCCGACTGGCACAACGCGTCGATCAACTACGCGCTGCAGAACGTCTCGACCGTGACCACCTGCGCCGCGGTCACCGAAGCGCTCGCGGGCGTCCCCGCCGGCGTGTAACGGCACCACGAGGGCGGCCGCGGTCCGCGGCCAGCGGTCGCCCTCGGAGCCGTCAGCCGATCCCGAGCTCGCGCTCGAGCGCGGCGAAGGTGCTCGAGAATGCGCGCCTGATGCCACGTGGGAGCACGATGCGGTCGAGGAAGCCTCTGAGTCCCCCTCGGGGCTCCACCTCGACTACGAGCCGGTACACAAACCCGTCGCCGTCAGGCTCGAAGTGCCGTTCGTGTCTGGCGTCCGGAAGCCCCGATTGTGTGCTCGTATAGGCAACCAGGCGGTTCGGCTCGAACTCGGTGACGGTCATCGTCAGCGTCCGCTCGCGGCCGAGGATTCGCGTGACGAGTCTCGCCGTGTCTCCTGGTGCGCCCCAGCTCGACCCGGGTTGGAGGCGCACGTAGCCCGGCCAGAAACGCGGCCAGTTCGCGGTGTCGGTGACGAAGGCGAACCCCCGCTCCACGGGCACCGCGTAGCGGTGAGCGCCTTCAATCCGCATCCGCGACTTCTTCGGCGTGCCAGCGCTCGTGGTAGTCCTCGCGGATCGGCGTGAAGACGTCGAGCACCAGCGCTCCCTCCGGGCCGCAGTAGGCGGAGTGCTCGATGCCGCCGGGGAGCACGTAGGCCTCGAACGGCTCGAGCTCGTGTGCGACGCCGTCCAGGACGAGGGCCTGCATGCCCTCGAGGACGACCCCGATCTGCTCGTGCGGGTGGCTGTGCGCGGGCACGGTCGAGCCGGGCTCGAAGCGGATGAGGTTGAGCATGGCGGCCTCGCCGAAGAGCGGGCGGCCGGTCACCCCTGACACGAGCTCGAAGGCGCGCGTCTCGTCGAGGCGTACGAACTGCGGCTCCATCCGGCCCGATTATCCTCGACGGCCGCGCTCTGTTCGAGCCGTATGTCGCATCATTCCGGCCGTGCGGCGAGAACTTCCGGCGGGCACGGTCACGTTCCTCTTCACGGACGTCGAGGGGTCGACGAGGCTTCTGCACGAGCTGGGCGCGGAGGCTTACGCCGAGGCACTCGCCCGGCACCGCGACATCATTCGTGAAGCGTGCCGTTCCAGGGACGGTGTCGAGGTCGACACGCAGGGTGACGCATTCTTCTTCGCCTTCCCGACTGCACCGGGAGCGGTTGCCGCAGCGTCGGATTTCACCGATGCCCTCGCCGTCGGCCCGATCGCCGTCCGAGTGGGCCTGCACACCGGCACGCCGCTCCTCACCGACGAGGGCTACGTCGGAGGAGACGTCCACCGCGCCGCGCGCATCGCCGCTTGTGGCCACGGTGGGCAGGTGCTCGTCTCGGCAGCGACCGCACAGCTCGTCGACATCGAGCTTCGCGATCTCGGCGAACACCGGCTCAAGGATCTCTCGGCTCCCGAGCGAGTCTTCCAGCTCGGCAGCGGCGACTTCCCGGCGCTCAAGAGTCTCCACCGCACGAACCTGCCGGTGCCCGCGACGCCGTTCCTGGGGCGAGTACGCGAGCTGGAGGCGGTGGTCGAGCTCCTCGCGCACGACGACGCTCGGCTGCTCACGCTGACCGGGCCGGGAGGAACCGGCAAGACACGGCTCGCGCTGCAGGCAGCAGGCCTCGCCTCCGAGGACTACCCCGACGGCGTTTGGTGGGTCCCCCTCGCCCCCTTGCGCGATCCCACGCTCGTCCTCGCGACCGCCGGTCAGGTGCTCGGCTCGAAGAACGGCCTCGCCGAGCACATCGCCGACAAGCAGATGCTGTGCCTCTTCGACAACTTCGAGCAGGTGGTCGAGGCGGCACCCGATCTCACGGCACTCGTCGGCGCCTGTCCCAACCTCGACCTCCTCGTCACGAGCCGCGAGCGCCTCCGCGTCTCAGGCGAGCAGACGTACCCGGTGCCGCCGCTTGCCGAGTCGGACGGCGAGGAGCTCTTCCTCACGCGGGCCCGAGGTGTCGACCCTTCGTTCGTCGGAACCGACGCGGTACGGGAGCTCTGCCGGCGCCTCGACGAGCTTCCCCTCGCGCTCGAGCTCGCCGCGGCGCGCACGGCGCTCTTCAGCCCCGAGCAGCTCCTCGACAAGATCGCGCAGCGGCTCGACCTGCTGAAGGGAGAGCGCGACGCGGATCCCCGGCAGCAGACGCTGCGCGCGACGATCGAGTGGTCGTACGACCTGCTCTCGGAGCAGGAGCAGCACCTCTTTCGCCGCCTCGCCGTCTTCGCGGGCGGCTGCACCTACGAGGCCGCGGACGAGATCGCGGGCGCCGACCCCGACACGCTGCAGTCGCTCCTCGACAAGAGCCTGGTGCGAAAGCGCGACTCGAAGATCGGCCCGCGCTACTGGATGCTCGAGACGATTCGTGAGTACGCGGCCGAGAAGCTCGAGGAGTCGAGTGAGGCGGGCGGACTTCGTCAGCGCCATGCGGACTTCTTCATTGCTCTTGCGGAGGAGGCCTTCCCTGAGCTCACGGGAAGCCCCAGGGCGTGGCTGGATCGCCTCGAGGCGGACCACGACAATTTCCGGGCCGTCCTCGATCGGCTCGAATCCGCCGGCCGAACCGCAGAGGCCCTCCAGCTCGCCGGCGCCCTCCACCGCTTGTGGAACCTGCGCGGCTATCCCCTGGAGGGTCGCGATCGGCTCGAGCGTCTGCTCGCTCGCGAGCCCGCCGGGACCTCGGCCCGGGTGCGGGCGCTCCATGGCGCCGCGGTCATGGCCTCGACCACCGGGGACCCGGACACCGCCGAGACACGAGCCGAGGAGGCCCGCGACCTCGCGCGCACACTGGGCGATAGCTGGGGCGAGGGCTATGCGGTGTACATGCTTGGCGTGGTTGCCACCGAGCGCCGAGATTGGTCCGGCGCGCTCCGCTCTTTCGAGCTCAGTCTCGACGCGTTTCGCCAGCTCGGCGACGAGCACTATCTGCTCCTCGCCTCGGATGGGGTCGCGTGGGCCGCGGGGATGCTCGGCGACCGCGAACGCAGCAAGAGGCTCCACGAGGAGACGCTTGCCT
>JBKPLV010000346.1:0-2490 GCA_046731795.1 Actinomycetota bacterium
GCGATGGTCATCGCCTGGATTGTCCTCGCTGCCGCGCTCGTGGCCGTCTGGGCGATGGCCGGCAAGCCTGACTGAGTTCTTACTTGCATCGGGCCGCCGAATTTCGGATGATGCGGCCTGCAGGGATCGCCGCAAGGCGAGCGGTGAGCCCTGTATCTGACGGCCGATCGCGGGCTCCCTGGTGTGGAGCCCGTGGTCGTTCAGGAGTCGTGGGGGAACCCATGGTTCCCCCACGTGCCCCCTCCTTTACCGCACCGCCCCACGAACCTGGTTTCGCCTCCCGGCCGGCAGAGCCGGCCTCCGGCGATCGAGCGCAGCCACATCACAACGCCGCGAGGTACTTGTCCTTCTCCCACTCGGTGACCTGGACGCGGTACTCGTCCCACTCGCGCCGCTTGAGCTCGACGTAGCGCGGGAAGATGTGGTCGCCGAGCGTTCGGCGCATGAGATCCGAAGCCGCCAGCTCGTCGATGGCCTCCCCGAGCGACTCCGGGAGCGACACGATTCCCTGCTCCTGACGCTCGGCCGCTGAGAGCCGGTACAGGTTACGCTCCATCGGGTCGGGGAGGTCGTAGCCCTTCTCGATCCCGTCGAGCCCTGCCTGCAGAAGCGCCGCGAAGGCGAGGTATGGGTTGCAGGCCGGGTCGGGACAGCGGATCTCGGCGCGCGTCGCCTGCTCGGAGCCCGGCTTGTACAGCGGGATCCGGATGAGCGCCGAGCGGTTGCGCTGCGACCACGCCACGTACACCGGCGCCTCGTAGCCCGGCACGAGCCGCTTGTAGGAGTTGACCCACTGTGCGAGAACACCGGAGATCTCTCGAGCGTGGGTGAGCAGGCCGGCGATGAAGCCCTTTGCGGTCGGCGACAGGTGGTGCGCGTCGCGCCGATCGAAGAACTGGTTCCGGCCACCGCGGAAGAGCGACATGTGCGTGTGCATCCCCGAGCCGTTCTCGCCGAACAGTGGCTTCGGCATGAAGGTCGCGTAGTAGCCGTGCCACGCGGCGACCTCCTTCACGATGAGCCGGTACGTGATCGTGTAGTCGGCCATCGCGAGCGCGTCCGCGTAGCGCATGTCGATCTCGTGCTGCGAGGGCCCGACCTCGTGGTGGTGGTACTCGATCGGGATGCCGACCGACTCGAGCGCGGCAATGGTGTCGTTGCGTACCTCGGTGGCGGCGTCCTGCGCCGTCATCGCGAAGTAGCCACCCTCGTCGAGCGTCGTCGTCCCGTTGTCGTCCTCGAAGAGGAAGTACTCGAGCTCGGGACCGACGTTGAACGTGTCGAAGCCCATGCTCTTCATCCGGTCGAGAGCCTTGCGGAGGACGTAGCGGGGATCGCCTTCGTACGGCGCCCCGTCGGGCGTGACGACGTCGCACATCATCCGCGCGACGTTGGCGCCGATCGGGTGGCCGTGATCGTCGATTGGCCGCGGCATGAGCTGGAAGCTCGCCGGATCGGGGATCGCGACCATGTCCGACTCCTCGATCGCGTTGAACCCGGTGATCGAGGATCCGTCGAAGCCCATCCCGTCGTTCAGCGCCTCCTCCATCTCGGCCGGCGTGATCGTGAAGGACTTGAGATGACCCTCGAGATCCGTGAACCAGAAGAGGACGTGCTCGACGCCCTCGTCCCTGATGCGCTTAAGGACCGCCCGCCGTGCGGCCACGCTCGACGTCGCACGATCCTTGCTCCTGACCATCGTCCCCTTCGCCTGCGCCCTCGGTCGTGCCATGAAACCTCCCTTGAAATGGAAAAAGCCCCGGACGGCGAAGCCGCCCGAGGCCACGTCGCCTCACACAGACCGCGCGACTCTAGCAGGCTCCGCGGCTACGCCGAGGCGCCCGTGTAACGGCTCAGACCGAAGCGCCAGAACCAGCGCGTGGCGGCGAAGAGCGCTGCGGCGAAGACGGCCGCGAACGCGAGCGTCTCCCAGTCGAGCCTCGACGTGAGCGCCTCCGCGGGCACGGTCACCGCGAAGGCGATCGGCACGAGGAACGTCACGCCGAAGCGCAGCCACGGGGGGTAGATCCCGACCGGCCAGCGGCCCGTCTGGAAGATCCCGTCGAAGAGCTCGACGGCGTGCCACATGTTGACGACGCGGAAGGCGACGGTCGCGAGCACGAGCCAGAAGCAGTAGATGAGGACGGTGCCGAGCCCGAGCGCGAGGAGGAACGCCAGGGCATCCCCCACTCCGATGTCCGACGTTATCCGGGAGATGCCGAACCCGAGCACGATCGCGCCCGAGATGACGTCGACCACCTGCCAGATACGCACCTCGCGGACGGAGACGAGGACCTGCGAGTCCTCCGGCTTGGTCAACGTGAAGTCGAGCTTCCCGTCTCGCACCTCCTCGATGAGGCGCGTCATGTTCGGCTGGATCCACGTCCGGATCAGCCCACCCATCATGATCTGGACGCCGAAGACACAGAGGAGCTCTGGCTGCGTCCAGCCGTTCAGCTCGGCGGTGTGCGAGTACACGAGCGAGAGCAC
>JBKPLV010000347.1:0-1005 GCA_046731795.1 Actinomycetota bacterium
GCCTCGTCGACCTCGTAGAACGCGGCCGAGTACGTGCCCCGCGACGCGCGCCGGAACGCCTTCGGATCGGCGGGGTCGAACATGTTCAGGACGAAGTCGGCGTCCGCGATGTCGTCGACATAGACGAACTCGTCCTCCTCGAACTGCTTGCCGACCGACCGCACCCACGCCTCGTGCTCGGGCGAGGTCGCCGTGCCCCAGATGGCGTACTTGCGCACGCGGGCGAGTTTACCCCGCTAACGGAACAGGTCCCGCACACGCGGCATGATCAGGTCGCTTCCGCTCCCGGTGCCCCGGAGGTCGAGACCTCGGACGAGGGCAGCCGGAATCCCGTCGAGCTTCCCCATGACGAGCTGCGCCGCGCCCGCGATTTCGTCGGCGACCGCGATCTGCGTGGCGTGCAGCTCGTAGCCGGCGGAGTCGCGCTGGCCGTCGAGGTCGAGCACGGGCGTGATGCCCGCGACACCGAGTGCGACATCGGTCGTGCCGATGCGCCACGCACGGCCGAAGGAGTCCGAGACGACGACGCCGACCTCGACGCCCGTGAGCTCCAGGATGCGCGCGCGGATCAGCGCAGCCGACGCGTCCGGGTCGAGGGGGAGCAGGACGAGGGTGTCCGGCCCTTTCGCGTTTGACGCGTCGACGCCCGCGGATGCGCAGACGAAGCCATGGCGGGTCTCGGCGATGACGAGTGGTGGACGCGCCCGGACGACCTCGCGCGCCTCACCGAGGATCACCTCGATCCGGCGAGGATCTACCTCTCCGGCAAGCTCGCGGGCACGCTCGGACGGCTCGATTCCGTCGAGGTGGACGACGCGGCCCTCGATCTTGGAGACCGCCTTCTGGGCGACGACGAGGACGTCGCAAGCCTCGAGGCCCGTTTCGCGAGCGGCGTCGACGAGAAGAGCTGCGAGGTCGTCGCCCTCCTCGAGCTCCGGGATCCCGTGCAGCGGGATCACGCGCAGCTCTCCGGTCACGGAAGGCCCGTGACGCGGATCCCTGCGT
>JBKPLV010000348.1:0-5020 GCA_046731795.1 Actinomycetota bacterium
CGGCACCCGCGCTGCCCGTGACCGAGCGGGCGAGGAGGAACGCCGGCACCGCGGCGCTCACGAGCAGGAGCGCGTTCAAGAGGTGCGCGGCCGCCGCCGCCTGCGGCGCCGAGAGCGCGCCGTAGAAGGGTGCGAGCAGCAGCGGGTAGAGCTGGCTGTGGGCGCCGTAGTACTCGCCGTGGATCGTCGGGATCGGCGAGCCCCCCTCCACGACCGAGATCGCGAGCCGCACGACCTGGAGCTCGTCCGTCATCACGGCCCAGGTGTTGACGCGGACCGCGTAGTACGCCGCGACCGTAGCCGCTGCAAGCAGGCACGACGTGGCGACCAGGCCGGGGATCCCGGGCAGGCCCAGCGTCGCCGTGCGTTCGAGCCCTCTCCAGGGCTGGACGGGGACGGCGGCGCGACCAGCTGCTGTCTCGGGGCGAGCGATCAGGTGGCGACTACCCCCCGCGCGGTGTCGCCAATCCCGCAGGCCTCCGCCTGCCTATAGTCGAGGGGTGATCTCCGAGCGCGAGCTGCAGGATGCCCGTGCGTATACCGCTGAGCGGCTCGCCGAGGTCGGCATCGTGCTCACGGACGCGGAGCGCGAGGCGATCGAGGTCGCCGACTTCGGGCTCTCCCGGCTCGACGAGACCGGTGTGCAGCTCCTCGTGTACGTGAACACCGACCGCTACTGCGCGAAGGAGCTCGTGCTGCGGCCGGGACAGACGTGTCCGGAGCACCGCCATCCGCCGTTCGAGGGCACGCCTGGCAAGGAGGAGACCTTCCGCTGCCGCGGCGGGCTCGTCTACCTCTATGTCGAGGGAGACCCGACGCCGGATCCCGCGTGCGAGCCGCCTCCCGGCACCTACACGGTCGGGCACGAGATCGAGCTGCGGCCGGGCATGCAGCACACCATCCCGCCGGGAACGCTGCACTGGTTCCAGGCAGGTCCCGAGGGTGCCGTGGTGACCGAGTTCTCGAGCGCAAGCCGCGACGAGCTGGACGAGTTCACGGACGAGCGCGTCGCCCGCTCCACCGTCGTCGGCTGAGTCGCCTCAGCTCAGCCGGCCGTGCGTTGCAAGGAGGTCGAGCACGTCGTGGTGCGGCAGCGCCGGCGCGACGCGACCGAGCCGGCCCGTGACCTCGGGGGCGGCCCAGATCGCGTTCAGCACCGCCTCCTCGGTCGCGTCCACGACCGCTTCGAAGACGTCGTTCAGGCTCGGATCGGGGACGGTCGCGGCCGACGCCTCCCCGCGCGCGCGTCGGCCAGGGGACGCGAACGCGACGAAGATCTCGCCGCTGCCGTGATGCGCCACCGACCCGCAGCGGGCGAGCCCGAGCCCCGCGCGGCGCGCGACCCGCTCGAGTTGCTGCGGCGACAGCTCCGCGTCCACGGCGACGACGACAATTGCGCTCCCGGCGGGAGTACGCGGGCCGGCCGGCGCTGAGCCGAGTAGGTCGCCGACGGGCACACCGTCCATGACGAGGCCGGGAGGTGCGGAGAAGTTCGACAGGACGAGGACGCCGACTGCTCCTCCGATCTCCGGGACGACCCGGCTAGCCGTTCCGATCCCGGCCTTGAAGCCCTTCGTCAGCATGCCGGTCCCGGCGCCGACGGCGCCTTCGTCCACCTGCCCGGCCTGCGCGCTCGCGACCGCCCGCACCACGTCGTCGGTCTCGACGTGCACGAGGCGTGCATCGGAGAGCCAGCTGTCGTCGCACTCGCCCACGATCGGGATGACGACGGAGTCCCCGACGTCCTCGTCCGCGGCGACGGCGACCTGGACGGCTCCGTCGTACACGCGGCCGACGGCGTGCGTGGAGGTCAGGTAGACCGGGGTCTCGAGCAGGCCCCACTCGCCGACCGCCAGCGAGCCGGTGAGCTCGCCTGCCCCGTTGAGGACGGCGGTGCCCGCCGGGACGGGCCGGGCGAAGAGCGAGTCGACCGGTGCCGGCAGCACTGCAGTCACGCCCGTCCGTGCCGCCCCGCGGCCCTCGGGAGGCTCGGGCTCGTCGCGCCAGACGGTGACGTGCCCGACGGTCACGCCCGCCACGTCGGTGATCGCGTTCGCGGCACCGGTCTCGAAGCGGCCGATACGGAGCCCGAGCTCGCGGAGTCGCGGCCCGCGGGGCGCCGGCGGAGTCATCGCGCGAGCCTACATTTGCGCCGCCCGGGGATATGCTGCCCCCGTCGCGAAGCTGTCGCGACCGGTGCGGGCACAACTTCGATGGTGTCGATGTCGTCAAAGCGTCGGGGGCAACGACTCCGGACACAGGAGGAGACATGAAGCGAAGGCAGTCGAGGCGGCTGATGCTCGCATTGCTGGCCGCCGTGGCGATCGTCGCGGCAGGCTCGGCGGCGTGGGTGGGCCAGCGCGCGACCGCGAGCTCGGGAACCGCGGGCGCCGAGGCCGGTGGAAGCGGAATCTTGCGAATCGGGACGACGAGCTACATCGACTCGTTCAACCCCTGGAACTACATCGAGGGTCAGGGCCTGAACGCCATGGTCATGACCTACCCGCTGCTCGTCCAGCTCGACTACTCGCCGAAGGAGGGGTACGTCATCGCCGGCGACTGGGCGAAGTCGTGGAAGACGTCCAACGGCGGTAAGACGTGGACGTTCAAGCTGCGCCCGAACGGAAAGTGGTCGGACGGCAAGCCGATGACGGCCGACGACGCCGCGTGGACGATCAACACGACGATCAAGTACGGGTCCGGCGCGACTGCCGTGCAGGCCGCGTCGCTGAACCACGCGAAGAACGCCAAGGCGCCGAACTCGACGACCCTCATCCTGAACTACTCCGCGCCGGTGTCGAACGTGCTGTACCTGATCGCCGGCGTCCCGATGGTGCCGCGCCACATCTGGGAGCCGCTCGAGAAGAAGGAGAAGGCGGGCGCGGCCCTCAAGACCTATCGGCCGCAGGACCACCTTCCGATGGTCACGGGAGGCGCGTACACGGTCAAGCAGTACGAGAAGAAGGGCACGACCGTCTTCATCCCGGACGCGAACTTCTACGGGCCGAAGTCGAATGCCGACGCCGTCGCGCTCACGTACTACACGAACTCCGACGCGATGATCGCCGACCTGCGGCAGGGCAACCTCGACTGGATCGACCAGGTGCCCTTCAACGCCGTGAACGCGGTCAAGAGGAGCAAGGGCGTGAAGGTGAACCAGTGGCCGGGCGCCGAGCTCACGAACATCACCTGGAACTCGAACCCGCGCAAGCTCAAGAACCGCGAGCTCCTCGATCCGCGGGTGAAGAAGGCGCTCTCTATGTGCGTCGATCGCGACAAGATGATTCAGGTCGTCTTCTCGGGCTACGCGACGAAGGTGGAGAGCCTCGTCGGGCACATCTCACCGCTCGAGAACCCGCACCTGGGGCCAACGAAGTACAACTGCGCCGCCGCCAACAAGGCGCTCGACGCACTCGGCTACAAGCGCGGCTCGGACGGCGTTCGCGTCGTTCCGGCGACGTCGGGCAAGTACGCGCAGGCCGCCCACCCGATGAAGTACGACGTCATCACGCCGACGTCGACCGACTTCAATATCGACCGGATGGCCGCGATCGTGCGGGAAGGATGGGCGAAGCTCGGCGTCAAGGCGACGCAGAAGGTGGGCGGCGACTCGACCGCGACGTACGCGCTCGAGACGGACACGAAGTGCGACCCCGCGAAGAACATCGGCTACTCGAAGTTCGACATCGCGATGTGGGACTGGATCGCGTACGTGGACCCGGACTTCCAGCTGTCGGTCGTCACCAAGGGCCAGTGGTGCTCCTGGAGCGACACCGGCTGGGACAACC
This sequence comes from Actinomycetota bacterium, assembly GCA_046731795.1. Taxonomy (GTDB): domain Bacteria; phylum Actinomycetota; class Thermoleophilia; order Gaiellales; family Gaiellaceae; genus GMQP-bins7. The sequence goes on from JBKPLV010000348.1 coordinate 3,789, forward strand.
CGGCCTACGACAAGCTCTACGCGAAGCAGGGCGTGACCGTGAATCCGGCCCAGCGTCGGGCGATCGTCTACAAGATGCAGAAGATGGTGTACGACGCGTTCGTCTACACCCAGCTGACGAACCACGTTGCGCTGGACGCCACGTCGACCAAGTGGACGGGCTTCAAGAACCAGCTCAACGCGTACTCGAAGACCTACTACACGAGCCCGAAGAAGCGCTGACCTGAGGTAGCGGTCGGAAGCGCGAACGGCACCCTCGAGACGACATGCGCGGTACGGACTACGTCGTCAAGAGGGTGCTGTTCGCGCTCGGCACCGTCTTCGTCGCCATCACGCTGAACTTCGTCCTCTTCCGGGCGATCTCGGGCGACGCCGTGTCCGCGCTGCGCTGCCGGCAGTGCACGCAGGAGTTCAAGAACTACCAGCGCCGCGAGCTCGGCCTCGACAAGTCGAAGTGGGAGCAGTACAAGATCTACCTCGGCGACCTCGCGCAGGGGAATCTCGGCCGCTCGCTGCGGACGGAGGAGCCCGTGACGCACGTCCTCTGGGAGCCGCTCAAGAACACGGTCCCGATGGTCGCGCTCGGCACCTTCTTCGCCATCGTCTTCGGCATCGTGACGGGGGTCATCGCGGCGTGGCGACGCGGGACCGCAGCCGACAAGGGCGTGCTCTGGGGTGGGCTCGGGTTCTACTCGATGCCGCCGCAGTGGCTCGGCCTCGTCATCGTGCTCTTCATCGCCGGGCGCCTCGGCCTTCCGACCTCGGGCGTGAAGGACCCGACGCTCGGCATCCTCAGCGACCCGAGCTTCATCGAGGTGGCGATCGACCGACTCGAGCACATGGTGCTGCCCGCGCTGACGCTCGGGCTCGTCCTCTTCGGCGAGTACACGCTGATCGTCCGCTCGGCCATGCTCGAGACCCTCGGCGAGGACTACATCCTCACCTCGCGCGCGAAGGGCCTCAAGAACTGGTCGACCGTGTGGAGGCACGGCTTCCGCAACGCGATGCTTCCCGTGATCACGCTCATCGCTCTCTCGCTCGGGTTTGTCATCGGAGGCGCGATCACGGTGGAGTACGTCTTCTCGTACCCGGGGATCGGCCTCCTCGTCGTCGAGGCCATCGACCAGCGCGACTATCCCGTGCTGCAGGCCGCGTTCCTGCTCCTGACCTTCTCGGTGATCCTCTTCAACCTCGTCGCCGACCTCCTCTACTTCAAGCTCGATCCGCGGGTCA
>JBKPLV010000349.1:0-5407 GCA_046731795.1 Actinomycetota bacterium
TCCGGTGCTGAACACGAGCTCCGCTCGACCGCCGGTCAGCTCGTCGAGAGTCGCGATCTGCTGCGCCACGAGCGTCGGATCCTTGAGGATGATTCCCGCGACCTCTGGTCCGAGGCGCAGGCGCGACGTACGTGCTGCACCCGCTGCAAAGAGCGCCCACATGTCCTTGTGGTACGTCTCGTCCGCGGCGTAACAGGCCCAGAATCCCAGGTCGTCAAGGAGCTCGAGCGTGCTCAGGAGCTCGTCGAGGGGGTGCTCCGGAAGGAGCTGGTAGCTCCACCGCATCGCGGCGATCTTCTCATGGGGCCAACCTTCAAGCCGCTGACTCTGGAGCAGAGAACAAAAAGCCCCGCGGAGCGGGGCTTTTCTAGTAGCGGGGGCAGGATTTGAACCTGCGACCTCCGGGTTATGAGCCCGGCGAGCTACCTGACTGCTCCACCCCGCGTCGCGAGCCCGAGTATAGCGCCTCGGCGGCGGCTTCCACGTTCACGCGTGCTGCTCCGTAGGTCGCGACGTAGGTCGCCGCCGCCGGCGGCCGCCACTGTGGGAGCCCGATCTCGACGACGACCGCGTCGCGAGCACGCGCGGTCAACGCCTCGATCGCGGCGCGCTCCCATGCATGGCGATGCGCGTCCCGCGCAATCACTACGAGGCGCCGGTCGTGGACGTCGAGCTGGGTGTCGAGCGTCTCCGAGTCGAACGTCCGCAGCTCGGCGCCGGGGATCGCTGACTGCAGCCACTCACCGGGCAACTGCGAAAGCCGCCCGGCGGCCATGCCGAACTCGGGAACGAGCTCGACGACGAGCACCGGCCCGTCGAGGCGTGCTTCGCCTTCGACGAGCAACGCTCGGCGGGCCGCGGCTCGCCCGACCTGGCGATCGACGTCGGCACCTCCCCTCATCGAGGCGGCCTCCGCGACTCGCGCAACGCGCGCCGCGGCCTCGGCGAGCCGCTCCTCGGGCAGCCGCTTCGAGCGGACGGCGTCCACGAGCGCACTGCGCACCGAGGCGACCGACGCGTCGAGGAGGTCGTGACCGAGGCACAGGGCGTCTGCTCCTGCAGCGATCGCGTGCACGGCGCCCTCCTCGACCCCGACGGTGTCGCTGACCGCCTTCATCTCCAGGGCATCGGTGACGAGCAGCCCGTCGAAGCCGAGCTCGCCCCGAAGCAAGTCGTGCAGGAGCTCGCGGCTCATGGTCGCGGGAACGTCGCCGAGTGAGCGCACGACGATGTGCGCGGTCATGATCGACAGCACGCCGGCCTCGATCGCCGCCCGGAACGGCACCAGCGCGCGCTCGTCGAGTGAGTCGACCGCGGGCAGCGCGAGATGAGAGTCGAGCGACGTATCCCCGTGACCGGGGAAGTGCTTCGCGCAGGCCGCGACGCCGGCGCTCTGGAGGCCCTCGACGGACGCGGCGACGTGACGGGCGACGAGCGTCTCGTCCGCCCCGAAGGAGCGGATCCCGATCACCGGGTTCTGAGCGTTCGTGTTGACGTCCGCGACGGGCGCGAAGTCGAGATTGACGCCCGCCTGAGCAAGCTCGGCTCCGATCGACGTCGCGACCCGCCGGGTCAGCTCAAGGTCGTCGACGATGCCGAGCGCCGCGTTTCCCGGGTACGAGCTCCCGTGCGCGGCCTCCAGCCGAGTGACGTCACCGCCCTCCTCGTCGATCGCGACCATCAGGTCGGGACGCTCGGCGCGGAGGTCCCGCGTCAAGCGCGCGAGCTGCTCTCGGCTCTCGACGTTCCACGCGTAGAGGACGACCCCGCCGAGCCCTTCGTCGAGGCGTCGTCGCACCCATTCGGGCGCCACAGGCCCTTCGAAGCCGGGGAGGATGCAGTTCGAGGCGAGCCGCGCGAGCTCGTCCATCAAGCCTTGACGGCGCCCGCGGTGAGGCCGAACGCGATCTTCCGCTGGACCGCGAGAAAGAAGACCACGACCGGGATCGCGGTCAGCGTCGATGCCGCCATGAGCCCGCCCCAGTCGATCGCGCGACTCGTACCGTAGAAGTAGGAGAGCCACACGGTGAGCGTCTGATTCGATTGGTCGTGGAGGATGACGTTCGCGAAGAGGTATTCGTTCCAGCTCGTGATGAAAACGAAGACCGACGTCGCGACGAGCCCCGGAGCAACCAGTGGAAGCAGGATGCGCGTGAACGCTCCGAGCCGGCTCAAGCCGTCGACCATGGCCGCCTCCTCGAGCTCGGGCGGGATCCCGATGATGAAGCCGCGCAGCGTCCAGATCGCGAACGGCAGCAGGAGCACCCAGTGGACGAGCACGAGCCCCGTGAGCGCGTTCGTCTGCCCGTACTTCCCGAGGACGACGTAGAGCGGGATCACGAGGCCGACCTGCGGGAGCATCAGGATCCCGATCACGAGGACGACGAAGAGCTTGTTCCCTGTGAAGCGGTACTTCGCGAGCGCCACGGCCGCGAGGAAGCCGACGACCATCGCGAGGAGCACGACGGCGCCGACGACGATCAGGCTGTTCTTCACCGTGTCCCAGAAGTACGGCCGTGCCATCGCGTCCCGGAAGTGTTGGAGGGTCGGATGCGTCGAGAACCAGGTCGGTGGAAAGCTGTTGATCTCCGGGTCCGGCTTGAACGCCGTCGAGATCATCCAGAAGACGGGGAACACCACGACGACGAAGACGGCGATGCCGACGAGGTTCCAGGCGATGCGCTTGAGCCGACGGCGTCGCTGCCTGCGGATCGTTGCGGCGCGCGGCGCAACGGACGCGTGCGGCCGTGGCATTGCCTCGGTCGCCGACGTCACCGCGCGTCTCCCATCTTCACCATGCGCCGGACGTAGAAGACGCTCATCGCCGCGACCATGAAGAGCATGAACACCGAGATCGCCGCCCCGCGCCCGTAGTCGGAGTGCGAGTAGCCCTCGATGAAGATGTAGACGCCCATGAGGTAGTTGGAAGCGTCCACGTGCGATGCGCCGATGAGGAGATACGGCTGGGTGAAGACGCCGAAGTCCCAGATGATCGAGAGGCTCGTGAGGATGAGGAAGATCGGCCTCAGCACCGGGAAGGTCACGTCACGGAAGACGCGTAGCGGCCCGGCGCCGTCGATCTCCGCCGCCTCCACGAGCTCTCGTGGTACCTGTGCTAGCCCCGCATAGACCGTGATGGTCACGAAGGGGATCGCGCCCCAGACGATGAGGAGCGTGACCATCGTCAGCTGCCAGAACGGGGACGTGTACCAGTCGTGCTGCGCGAAGTCGCCTATGTGGAGCTGCGTCAGGACGTGATTGAGGATCCCGTTCTGGTAGTCCGTCATCCAGTACCAGACCTGAACGGCCACGACGACCGGCATCGACCACGCGAGGACGAGCCCGGCGGTGAGCAGGACGCGCACCAATGCGGAGACCCGGACGAGCAGGAACGCGATGAGCGTCCCGAGGCCGATCGTGAGCGCGACATTCGCGGCCGTGAAGATCACGGTTCGCAGGAGAACCCGCCAGAACAGCTCGTCGTGGAGCACGGACGAGTAGTTGTCGAAGCCGATCCACACGCCCTTCCGCTGGATGAGCTCCGCGAGTCCGTACTGCTGGAACGAGAGCGTCGCGAGCTTGTAGAGCGGATAGCCGAGGATCGCGGTGATCACGACGATCACCGGCAGGATCAAGAGGTACGGGACCGACCCTCGTGCGATCCGCCTGGCGAACGGTCGCCGCCGAGACCTGTGGGCAGAGGCCTCGGCGGCGACGGACATTCCTACCGACCCTACTGGTTCAGGGTGAAGGTGATGTTGTCACTGGCGACGGACGCGGCGTCCTTGATGGAGGACTTCCCGGTCAGGATCCGCGCCAGCATCGTGCGGAGCACGTTCCCGTTCTCGACGTTGATCCAGTTCTTCGAGGTCGGGACGAACCAGCTACGGCGGGCAGCACGCTCGTTGACGCTGTTGCCCAGCAGGCTCGTGGTGTTCGGGATGTTGCCCTTCGCGCGGAGGGCGCTCATCGACGCGTTGTCGGTGAAGGCGCTGATCCACGCCGCGGCGGCCGTGCGGTTCGCTCCGACCGGCACCGCGAGGTCCGAGCCGCCGAGGAAGCCGGGGATCGGCTGTCCCTTCGTGTGGCTCGGCATGACGAACTGTGCGACCTTGCTCTTGTAGTCACCGACGCAGCAGGTAAACCAGCCGGCGCCGTACGTCGACGCCGCGTTGCCCTGGGCGATGACGTCGTACGGTTGCGGATGCGCCTCGTCAGTCGTCTTCGAGGCACGCGAGGCGGCATCGAAGAAGCGCTTGTAGGCAGCGAGACCCGCGAGCGCAGCCGGCCTGTCCAGCGTGCCGACCCACTTGCCCTTGCGCGTCATCGCGATCTTTCCGCCGTAGTCGTAGACGAAGCTCATCGCGACGTACCAGTCGGTTCCAGCGATGTAGACCGGCGAGAAGCTCTTCGCCTTGTTCTTCGCGCCGAGCTTCTTGGCCAGGGCGATGAACTCGTTCTGGCTCGCCGGGATCTTCGCCTTGGCCTGCTTGAACAGGTCGGTGCGGTAGGTGACGACCCGCGATCCCGCGTAGTAGGGGACGCCGTACAGCTTCCCGCCGTACCGGCCCGACGCGGCGAGACCCGCCAGCCATGAGCTCTGGTTCGGGAACGAGAGGCCCGAGAGGTCCTGGAAGGCCCCGGCGGCCATGTACTTCGTCATCTCGGTGTTCCCCATCTCGATGACGTCGGGCGTGTTGCCGCCCGCAAGGGTCGCGTCGAACTTCGAGAGGTGAGTTCCCCAGGTCTGATACTGCACGTCGACGTTCCAGCCCGGGTTCTGAGCCTTGAACTGGGCGTTCGCGGCGCCCACGACCTCAGGCCAACCGGACTGCGCGTCGACCTGGAGCCAGACCGTCAGGGTGTTCGCGGCACTCCCACCCGACGCGCCAGAGACACCGACAGCTACGACCGAGAGCACGGCAACGAGCGCAGCTGCGGCGAAAATACGTACGTTCATTCGCATCTCCCGTGGCATCTGGGCGCTCGGTCAGACCGTCCCGAGAGGTGTGGCAGTGCCCGGTCGGAGCACCCAAGTGGTTTGTACCAATCTGCCACGGGCTGGAGGCTTCCACATCTTCACGTTCCTGTCAAGGCCCTCTTAATCGGATGTTGTGGTGCAAAGGCCTGCTCAGAGGCTTTCGACGTGCGTTCGCGCTCGAAGGAAGCTGGTATTAACCACGCCGTTCGGCACGTGCCGGTCGGCGACCGTCCCCTCGGTACCGCCTGCTGTCCTGGGGGATGGACAGCGTCGTGACGAGACGGTATCGGTCTCCTCGGTAGATCGACTCGACGAACTCGACGATCTCCCCTTCCTGCGAGCGCGTGACCCGCTCGAAGCGGAATGCCGGCGAATGCAGCGGGACGCCGAGGGCCTGGGACTCGTACTCGTCCGTCACCGTGGGCT
>JBKPLV010000350.1:0-3167 GCA_046731795.1 Actinomycetota bacterium
AGCGCCAGCACGTCACGTCGGTGCTCACCAGGCCAGATGCCCCCGCGGGTCGCGGCCGCAGGCTCGCCTCGTCGCCCGCGAAGGACACGGCGAACCGGCTCGGCATCCCGATCCACGAGCCCGAGCGTCTCGGTCCGGGGCTCGATCTCGGCGCGGACGTCGTCGTCGCCGTCGCCTACGGGCTCATCGTTCCCGAGGACGTGCTTGCCGAACGCCTCTGGCTCAACGTTCATCCGTCCCTGCTCCCTCGCTGGCGCGGCGCCGCCCCGGTCGAGCGGGCGTTGATGGCAGGGGACACCGAATCGGGCGTCACGATCATCAGGCTCGTGAAGGAGCTGGATGCGGGCCCGATCGCCGCGCAGGAGGCGTTTCCCCTCTCTCCCGACGACGATGCGGGAGCCGTCTACGCGCGAGCTGCCGAGATCGCCCCCCGCCTCCTCGACGAAGTGCTCGCGAGCCCCACTCCGTCGTTTCGTGAGCAGGTCGGCGAGGCAACGTACGCCTCGAAGATCACCGCCGAGGATCGGCGGCTCGACCTGGATCGTCCCGCCCGCGAGCTTGTCGACCGAGTTCGCGCGCTTTCTCCGCACATCGGCGCGCGTGCCGAGCTGCACGGACGGGGCGTGACCGTCTGGAACGCGAGGGTTGCCGACGACGGCTCGTTCGAGCCCCTCGAGGTGCAGCCGGACGGCGGCCGCCGCATGACCTACGACGAGTGGCTGCGCGGGCTGCGTCCGTAAGCCCGGCGCGCGTCGCGGCGTTCGAGGTGCTCCGGCGCGTCTTCGAGGACGAGGCGTACGCAGACCGGGCGCTGCGTGCAGCCGCTGCCGGCCTCGACGAGCGCGATCGTGCCCTTGCCCAGCGGCTTGCCTACGGGGCGGTCCAGCGCGTCCGCACGCTGGACCACGCGATCGAGATGCTGGGCCGCCGTCGTGTGCCTCGCCTCGACCCGCCGGTGCGCGCCGCGCTTCGCCTGGGCGCGTACCAGCTCGGCTACGTCGACGGCGTGGCCCGCTACGCGGCCGTGAACGAGTCGGTCGAGCTCGTCCGTCGCGCCGGCCTCGAGCGCGCCGTCGCGTTCACGAACGCCGTGCTCCGCCGTATCGAGCAGGGTATCGGGCCGCTCCTCGACTCGCTCGGCGACGAGACACCGACCGCGGCCGCGCTCGCGCACTCGTACCCGGACTGGGTCGCCGAGACCTGGTGGCGCGATCTCGGCGCCGACGACTCGCGCGCCCTCATGCGTGCTCTCAACGAACCGGCGCCAACCGTCGTCCGGCTCGTGCGCGGCGAGGTCGACGGGGCCCCCGACCCCGACGTACCGGGCGCCTGGCACGTCGCGCGGATCGACGAGCGCGCGCTCGCAGAGGGAAGGATCTGGCCGCAGAGCGCCGCCTCCCAACTCGTCGCAGTGGCAGTCGGAGCGCGCGAGGGTGAGCGCACGCTCGATCTCTGCGCGGCTCCCGGCGGGAAGGCGACCATGCTCGCGGGCGAGGTCGTCGCGGTCGAGGTCAACGAGGGCCGCGCTCGTGAGCTCGCCGAGACGGCCGAGCGGGTCGGCGCGACCGGTGTTCGCGTCGTCGTCGCGGACGGTCGGGACCTCCCGCCCGAGCTGACCGAATTCGACCGAGCGCTCGTGGACGCTCCGTGCTCCGGCCTCGGCGTCCTCAACCGCCGCCCCGACCTACGCTGGCGGGCAATGCCGCTGCCGGAGCTCCAGCTCGAGCTCCTGAACACCGCCGCGGAACGCGTCCGCCCCGGCGGGACGATCGTCTACTCCGTCTGCACGATCAACCCCGACGAGTCGGAGGAGGTCGTGGACGCGTCGGGTCTCCAGGTCGACCCCACGCTCGGTGACGAGTGGCCCCGCTTCCGACACCGACGACGCCCGGAGTTCCTGCAGACGCTGCCGCACCTCCACGGGACGGCCGGCTTCTTCGTCGCCCGCCTGCGCCGATGAGGATTCCGTCTGGACTGGACTGGTGGCGCTCGGAGCCCGGCGGCAGTCAGTGGCTGGAAGCGCTGCCGGGCGTCGTCACCACCTGCGCCGAGCGATGGTCGCTTCGGCTGGGCGAGCCGTACCCCGACAGTCACGTGTCGCTCGTCCTGCCGGTGGAACGGGACGATGGCACGCTCGCGGCCCTGAAGGTCAACTTTCCAGACGAGGAGTCCGAGACCGAGGCGGACGCGCTCGCCCACTGGAACGGCCGCGGCGCCGTGCGCCTGCTCGAGCACGACGAGCAGCAGCGGGCTCTCCTCGTCGAGCGGTGCAGCCCCGGCTCCCAGCTCTGGGCGGTTGACGATGACGCGGAGGCGACCTGCATCGCGTCGGGGGTGCTGGGAGAGATCCGGAGAGCTCCGCCTATACACCACCGCTTCCGCGGCCTCGCCGACGTCGCCGAGGCATGGGCGGAGGAGCTCGAGCGTGACTGGCGAGGGCTGGGTAAGCCGTTCGAGCGCGAACTGCTCGAGGTCGCGCGCGGGGCCTGCCTCGAGCTCGGCCGCGACCAGAGCGAGCAGGTCGTGCTGCATCAGGACTTCCACGGCGGCAATGTCCTCCGCGCTGGGCGCAACGGTTGGCTTGCCATCGATCCGAAGCCGCTCGTAGGCGAGCCGGCGTTCGACGCTGCCTCGCTCCTCCGCGACCGCAGGTGGCTGCTCGGCAGGGGCGGCGAAGTCGAGCGCGTCCGGCGTCGGCTCGACATCGTCACCTCCGAGCTGTCTCTCGACCGGGAGCGCACCCGGCTGTGGGGCTTAGCCCACGCACTGGCCTGGGGAGTGTCCGGGCAGAAGCTCGAAGAGGACATGATCGAGTGCGCGCGCCTGCTCCTCGCGATTCGAGCCTAGGATCAGCCCCGTGGAGGCCCGGTTCCTGGAGCGTGCTCTCGAGCTCGCGGAGAACGGTCGGGGCACGACGCATCCGAACCCAATCGTCGGCGCGGTGGTCGTCGCGGACGGCCAGATCGTCGGCGAGGGCTGGCACGAGCGGAAGGGCGGACCTCATGCCGAGGTCGTGGCGCTCGAGACTGCGGGCGAGCGTGCCCGCCGAGGAACCGTCTACGTGACGCTCGAGCCGTGCACGCACCACGGGGCGACGCCGCCCTGTGTCGACGCGCTGCTCGCCGCTGGTGTTGCGTGCGTCGTCGCCGGCCAGCTCGACCCGGATC
>JBKPLV010000351.1:0-1295 GCA_046731795.1 Actinomycetota bacterium
TGGCGGGGCGCGCGGCCGCAGCCGACATCTTCCCGGGTCAGCAGATCACCGCGACCGACTTCGCGGCCAGCGACACTGCGTCCGTGGACTCGCAGATCACGGGCACGCAGCGCGCGATCTCGATCTCGATCGACAACGTCCATGGCTCGCTCTCGCAGCTCCAGTCCGGCGACAGCGTCGACGTCTACACGACGGTCGCAGGCGTCGTGAAGCTGTTCGATCCGAACGTCAAGGTCCTGACGGTTCCGGCCATCCCGGGCCCGAGCGGTGGCTCGAACCTCATCCTGCGCATCGAGACCGCAGACGCCGCGAAGTGGGCCTACGCTGCCGACAACACGCAGTTCTACTTCGTCCTGCGCCCCATCATCGGAGCCAAGCCGACGAAGCCGTCGACCGCGAACGCAGCTACGGTGCTGAGGTAGAAGGAGCACGAGGGAATACCTGATGCCGAGCCGCCCGGTACAAGCACTGCTCGCAGTCGAGCCTGGAGTCGACGCCGAAGGCGTCAAGGACTCCCTGCCCGGCGGCGAGGACTTCCAGGTCGCCGCAGTCGTGGAGGGTGCCGACGACGCACTCGCCTGGCTGCGCGGCGGCATCGCCGATCTGCTCCTCGTCGCCTGCGCCGGCTACTCGGACCGCGCCCTGCTGCTCCTCGACGCGGTGGCCCGCCAGAACCCCGGCCTCAGCGTCATGGTGCTCGGGCAAGGGTCACCGAACGGCTTCCTCAGGCGCGCGTTCGAGGCCGGCGCAGACGACATCGTCATGCTCCCGGCGACCCCGGAGCAGATTCGCTTCGAGATCCACAAGTTGATGGCGCGCAAGACGAGCGTCGAGGCGGCGCCGCAGAACGAGAACTCGCGGCTCGTCTGCATCCTCGGTCCGAAGGGCGGCACCGGGAAGACGCTGACCTCGACGAACCTCTCCGTCTGCCTCGCGCAGCGCGGCGAGTCGGTAGCACTCATCGACCTCGACCTCCAGTTCGGCGACGTCGCGCTCTGCCTCGGGCTGCCCCCGGAGAAGACGGTCTACGACCTCGCCCAGTCCCCCGGCGTCCTCGACTGGGACAAGCTCCAGGCGTTCATGGCGCAGCACTCCTCAGGCGTGCACACGCTCATCGCCCCGCGCCGACCCGACCAGGCGAGCGCCGTCGGCGCCGAGCTCCTGCGCGAGATCTATTCGATCCTGCGCCAGAACTACGACTGGGTCGTCGTCGACACGCCTCCGGGCTTCACCGCAGAGGTGATCACGTCGATCGACCATTCGACCGACATCGTGATGGTGGGGATGCTCGACTC
>JBKPLV010000352.1:0-10150 GCA_046731795.1 Actinomycetota bacterium
TCGGGACGATCGGCTACCTTCCGCGCCGATGTCGACGCTACGGGGAGGCTGCTGGTGCGGTGCAGTTCGCTACCGCGTCGCGGACGAGTTCCTGTATGCGTGGAACTGCCATTGCTCGCGCTGCCGCGCGACGACGGGCTCGGCGTTCAAGTCGCTCGCAGGCATCGAGCGCGAGAAGCTCGAGATCACGAAGGGAGCGGACGCGCTCCTCGTCAAGGGTGACGACCTCCTCAACGACACGCGCTGCGCGTCGTGCGGCTCGTTCCTCTTCTCGGTGGTGCGCGAAGGCGAGTACGTGCACGTCGGCATGGGATCGCTCATCGACACGCCGAGCATCCGGGTGAGCGCGCACATCTTCGTCCGCTCGAAGGCGCCGTGGTTCGAGATCACGGACGACCTTCCGCAGTTCGAGGAGTACGCCTAGCCGAGCGACGAGACTGCGAAGAGCGGCCATTCCCCGGCCCCCTTGAGCTCCCTGACTCCGCGCGGGTCGAAGGAGATGCCGGATCCCGCCACGAGGTCCTTCACCGTTCCCGAGACGAGCACCTCGCCGACCGCGGCCTGGGCGGCGACGCGGGCGCCGATCGCCACGGCGAGGCCCGCGAGCTTGCCGTCGACGACGTCGCACTCGCCAGTGTGCACGCCGAGGCGGATCCCGAGGCCAAGCGAGCTGACGGCCTCTCGGATCGACCAGGCGCAACGGATCGCGCGCGCGGGCCCGTCGAAGCCGGAGGCGAAGAACCCGTCGCCGGCGGTGTCGACTGCCTCCCCCCGGAAGCGGGCGAGCTCGCGTCGAACCACCGAGTTGTGTTCCTCGAGCACCGACGCCCATTCCCTGCCCGTCTCGAAAGCCGTCGCGGTCGAGTCGGCGAGATCGGTGAAGAGGACGGTCGCGAGCACGCGGTGCCGCTCCACCGCTCGCTCTTCCCACGCCTCGACGACGAAGTCCCCGATCTCGGGGTACGGCAGCCAGTCGAAGCGGCCTACCTCCAGGACGCGGCTGCCGGTGATGGTGCTCGCCATGTACTGCGCGATGTCCTTGCCCGACGTGTCGTTCTCGTCGTCGAGCTCCGCCGTGCGGTGGATGATCAGCGTCGGCGCCTGGATCGTCGCGAGCGCGCTGCGGACGTCGACGTCCATGTTCATGCGCCGCAGCGACTTGAGCGCGCCTGGGCTCATCGTGAGCCGCGTCGCCCGAGCCCGCTCGAGCACCTCCGGATCCGACGGCGGCTTGTTCATGTACAGCCCGAACGCCTGCTCGAGCTCGCCGCTCGACTGGAGCTGCGCCAGCCAGCGGTTGGTGCCGAGCTCGTACTGCTCGCGTGTCGGCACCCACGGGAAGTCCGGCGCGCGGACGAACCGCGGCTTCCCCTGAAAGAGCACGAGCGCGAAGACCCGCTCCGGGTACGTCGCGGCGAAGAGGATCGCCATCGCCGCGCCGTCCACGTGGCCGAGCAGTGCGGCACGCTCGACGCCGACGGCGTCCATCACGGCGCGCACGTCGTCCATCCGCTCCTCGAGCGAGGGCACGCCGCTGACCGGGTCCGACGCGCCGGTCCCGCGCTTGTCGAAGCGGATGACGCGCATCCGCTCCGTCAGCTCGTCGAAGCCGGCGCCGATGGCGTGCTCGTGGAACTCGACCGATGGGAAGTCGAGTCCCATCGCGAAGACGACGTCGGGTGGCCCTGCGCCGAAGACGCGGTAGGCGACGTGGAGGTCGCCGCTCAGCGCGTAGCGAGTTTCCGAGCCCACGCTGTCCGTGCGGCTACGCGGGCGCCTGCGCCGCGCGCATGGCGGCCTTGTGCGCTCGCTTCGCCGCCTGGTACTCGGCGAGGTCCTCGGCCGAGTTGATCTTGCCGAGGCACGGGTACTCCGGCACGAGCTCCTGGGCGGCCTCGACGCCGAAGTGGAGCGCCAGCACCGAGCCGAAGCCGTTGATCTTCATCTTCCCGAAGCCCGGCAGCGCGCCGATCCGCTTGCGGAGGTCTGCACTGTCTGCCGCTTCCCTCCAGATGCGCTGCGCCTCGCCCCCGTACTCGTCGACGACGACCTGGCACAGCTCCTGGACACGCTCGGCCATCGCGCGAGGGAAGCGGTGGATCGCGGGGGTCTGGCGGAACGCCGCCTCGAGCCGCGCGGGATCCATCTCGGCGATGGCGCGTGCGTCGAGCGTTCCGACGCGCTCTCGCAGCTTCAGCGGCCCCGAGAAGGCCTGCTGGACGGTGACCTGCTGGTCGATGGCGAACCCGATGAGCAGCGCGAGCGGCTCGGACGCGATCAGCCGATTCGCCTCCTCCGAGTCGGTGAAGTAGAGCGCCTCGGGCACGACCGGAGGATAGACCGCGGTCGTTACCCTGAGCCAGTGGATCCGCTCGCCGTCTTCACGCCTGCAACGCGCACCTGGTTCGAGCGGGCGTTCGCTGGGCCGACGCCCGCGCAGACGCTCGGCTGGCCCGCGATCGCGCGCGGCGGGCATGTCCTCATCCAGGCGCCGACGGGATCTGGGAAGACGCTCGCTGCCTTCCTGCTCGGGATCGACCGTTTGAACGGGTCTCCGGGTGCCGGTCTCCGGCTGCTGTACGTCTCGCCGCTGAAGGCTCTCAACTACGACATCGAGCGGAACCTGCGAAGCCCGCTCGCGGGGCTCGGATCGACGCTGCGAGTGGGCGTGCGAACGGGGGACACGCCCGCCGCCGAGCGGCGCGACATGGTGCGGAGGCCGCCGGACATCCTCATCACCACGCCCGAGTCGCTCTTCCTGCTCCTGACCTCGCAGGCGCGCGAGACGCTGCGCGGGATCGAGACCGTGATTCTCGACGAGGTGCATGCGGTCGCGGGCACGAAGCGGGGTGCTCACCTCGCCCTGTCGCTGGAGCGGCTCGAGCGCCTCGTCGACGAGCCCTTCCAGCGTGTCGGCCTCTCGGCGACGCAGCGGCCGCTGGAGGAGATCGGACGCTTCGTCGCCGGGTCGCAGCGAGACATCGAGCTGGTCGACGCGGGCGTCCGCAAGGAGCTCGACCTGCAGGTCGTCGTCCCCGTGGAGGACATGCGCGAGCTCGACTCGACGTCCGAGCTCTCGGTTCCCCCGCTCGCGGACGGGGTCGAGATGGGCGTCGGCGTCGAGCGCTCGAGCAGGTCCATCTGGCCCTCGGTCTACCCGGCCATCCTCGAGCTCGTCCGCGCGCACCGCTCCACGATCGTGTTCGTGAACAACCGCCGCCTTGCCGAGCGCCTGGCGCTGCGGATCAACGAGCTCGCCGGCGAGGAGCTGGCGCGCGCCCATCACGGCTCGCTTGCGCGCGAGCAGCGGCTCGTCGTCGAGGAGCTGCTGAAAGCGGGCGAGATTCCGTGCCTCGTCGCCACGTCCTCGCTCGAGCTCGGCATCGACATGGGTGCGGTCGACCTCGTCGTGCAGGTGGAGAGCCCGAAGTCGGTGGCTCGCGGCCTCCAGCGGGTGGGCCGCGCCGGCCACGAGCTCGACTCCGTCTCGAAGGGGCGCATCTTCCCGAAGTACCGCGCCGACCTGCTCGAGTCGGCGGTCGTCGCGCGCGCGATGCGAGCCGGCGAGATCGAGGAGACGCGCATCCCCCGCAACCCGCTCGACGTGCTCGCCCAGCAGATCGTCGCGCTGTGCGCCGACGAGGAGGTGTCGGTGAACGACCTGCACGACCTGGCGCGACGTGCGTATCCGTTCTCCGAGCTCTCGCGCGCCCAGCTCGAGAACGTCCTCGACATGCTCGCGGGGCGCTACCCCTCCGACGAGTTCGCGGAGCTGCGACCGCGGATCGTCTGGGACCGGACCGCCGGCACGGTGCGCGGACGCTCCGGCGCGCGTCGGCTCGCGGTGACGAACGCCGGGACCATCCCCGACCGCGGGCTCTTCGGCGTCTTCCTCGCGGACGGCGGCGGGCGCGTGGGAGAGCTCGACGAGGAGATGGTCTACGAGGCTCGCGAGGGACAGACGTTCCTGCTCGGCGCCTCGACGTGGCGGATCGAGGAGATCACCCGCGATCGCGTCCTCGTGTCACCCGCGCCGGGCGTGCCCGGCGTGGCGCCGTTCTGGAAGGGCGAGGGCGTCGGGCGCCCGGCCGAGCTGGGGGAGAAGATCGGGAAGGCCGCCCGCGAGCTCTCGGCGCTCGCCGACGCCACGGCACTCGGCCGGATCGAGGGCGAGTACGGGCTCGACGCGCTCGCCGCGCGCAACCTGCTGACCTTTCTCCGCGAGCAGGAAGCCGTCACCGGCGTGGTGCCGTCCGACCGGACGATCGTCGTCGAGCGCTTCCGCGACGAGATCGGCGACTGGCGTGTGTGCATCCTCTCTCCCTACGGCGGGCGCGTGCATGCCCCGTGGGCGATGGCCTTGCGCACGCGGCTGCGTGAGTCCCTCGACCTCGACGTGCAGTCGCTGTGGTCGGACGATGGGATCGCGCTGCACTTCCCGGACTCTGACGTCGCTCCGCCGCTCGCGGACCTCGTGCTCGAGCCGGACGAGCTCGAGGACCTGCTGCTCGCGGAGCTCGCGCAGTCGGCACTGTACGGCGCGCGGTTCCGGGAGAACGCCGCCCGCGCGCTCCTCATCCCCCGGCGACGACCCGGTCAGCGCACCCCGCTGTGGCAGCAGCGGCTGAAGGCTCAGAGCCTGCTCCAGGTCGCACGCCGCTACCCCCAGTTCCCGATCGTGCTCGAGACGTACCGCGAGTGCCTGCAGGACGTCTTCGACTTGCCTGCGCTGCGCGGCCTGCTGCGCGGGATCCAGACGCGCTCGCTCGACGTGGCCGAGGTCGAGACGGCCTCCGCGTCACCGTACGCCTCCTCGCTCCTCTTCGAGTACGTCGCGACGTACATGTACGAGGACGACACGCCGCCGGAGGAGCGGCGCGCGCAGGCGCTCTCCCTCGACCGCGATCTCCTCCGCGAGCTCATGGGCATCGAGGAGCTCCGCGAGCTCCTGGATGCGGGCGCGATCGAGCAGGTCGAGGCGTCGCTGCGACCGACGCCGCGGAACACGGACGAGCTGCACGACCTCCTCCGCCGCGCCGGGCCACTGTTGGACGGCGAGTACGACCGGGGCTTCGCCGAGACCCTCCTGCGCGAGCGCCGCGCGATCCGCGTGCGGCTCGGCGAGCTCGAGCTCCTGGCCGCGATCGAGGACGCAGGGCTCGTCCGAGACGCGTTCGGGGTCGTGCCTCCCGGGGGCGTGCCGCAGGTCTTCCTGGAGCCGATCGAGTTGCCTCTGCGTGCGGTGTTCCGGCGGTTCGCGAAGACGCACGGGCCGTTCACGACGGCCGAGCTTGCCTCGCGCTTCCTGCTCGACGTGGCGGCGGTCGAGCCGACGCTCGCGGAGCTCGAGCGGGCCGACGAGCTCGTGCGTGGCGAGCTGCGGCCGGGAGGCTCCGAGCGCGAGTGGTGCGAACCGGACGTGCTCCGCCGCATCCGCCGCGCGACGCTCGCCGTGCTGCGCAAGGAGGTCGAGCCCGCCGAGCAGGCTGCGTTCGGGCGCTTCCTGCCGGCCTGGCACGGGATCGGGCGCCGGCAGGGTCTCCGCGAGGCGCTCGTTCCACTCCAGGGAGTCCCGCTGCCCGCGACGCTGTGGGAGAGCGACGTCCTTCCCCGGCGGGTACCGACGTTCCGACCCTCCGATCTCGACGTCCTCTGCGCGTCCGGCGAGGTCGTCTGGGTCGGCGCCGGCCTTGACCGCGTCGCGATCTACTTCCGCGACGACGCCCCGCTCCTCGGCCCGCCGGGTGGCGAGCCTCCTCCCGAAGGCGAGGTCGCCGTGACCGTCCGCGCTGCCCTCGCGGAGGGAGCGCTGTTCTGGGCCGACCTCGTCTCGCGTTCCGACGCGTCCCCGCAGGACGTCCTGACCGCGCTGTGGGAGCTCGTCTGGGCCGGAGAGGTCACGAACGACTCCTGGGCGCCGCTGCGGGCCTCTCGGCGGTACGAGCTGCCGCGCGCGGATGCGGCAGGGAGGCGCTTCGCCCGGACCCGGCGCACGGTCGCGTCCCCGACGCAGGGTCGCTGGTCGCTCGCCTCGACGCTCTTCGGGGAAGCATCAGACCGACGCGCGCTCGCCGAGCTCCTGCTCGAGCGCCAGGGCATCGTCACGCGCGACGGCGTCCGCGGCGAGGGGATCCGCGGCGGCTACGGCGCGGTCTACGCCGAGCTGAAGGTGCTCGAGACGCTGGGCGTCTGCCGACGCGGCTACTTCGTCGAGGGGCTCGGGGGAGCTCAGTTCGCGCTGCCCGGGGCGGTCGAGCGGCTGCGGGAGATCCGTGCCGCGCGGCACGACGACGCGCCCAAGACCCTCGTGCTCGCCGCGGCCGACCCGGCGCAGCCGTACGGCGCCGCACTTCCTTGGCCACGCCGCTCGGGCGCGCGGGCCGCGCGCGTCGCCGGCGCCTGGGTCGTTCTCCTCGACGGCGATGCGGCGCTCTTCGTCGAGCGCGGCGGCCGCTCGCTCGTCCCGCTCCGCGATCCCGACGAGGACTGGCTGCGGCCCGCGCTCGCCGCGCTCGTTGCCCACGTCCGCGCCGGCGGGGCGAAGCGGCTCGCGGTCGAGCGCTTCGACGGCGAGCCGGTTTCCGAGACCGAGGCCATGCAGCTCCTCGTCGAGGCCGGCTTCCTAGCAGGGCCGCGGCGCGCGGTACTTCGGCCGTAGCAGGAGAGACCGGGCCGGCCGCGTACCCGGAGGCGTGCCCGTTCGCGCGCCGCATCTGTACCCGCTCCTGCGCGGGTTCGTCCTCGGCTCGTTCGTGGTCCTCGGCCGCGAGCTCGAGGAGGGGGCCGAGCTTCCGTTCGCCTTCGAGGAGCACGCGGAGCGCCGCGGTCCGTCGCTGTACGAGCTTCGCCCGCTCGTCCGGGCGTTCATCGAGGAGCGCGAGCCGATGCTCCGGGTGCGCGAGGACGCGCGGCTCGCGGTCGAGGAGCTCCGCCGTGAGCCGTCGGCCGCCATCTTCGCGACGGCGCACGCAGGCAAGCGGGCGAGTGAGGACGAGGCGCTCTTCCGCACGATCCTGCTCGGCCTGCTCATCTCGACGGCCGAGTCGTGCGGCGGCTTCGACTGGGAGGACGAGGCGTTCGAGCACGCCTACGCCGAGCTCGAGCGTTCGCTCTTCGGGGAGCGGCGCAAGTACGTCGCGATCGCGCCCCTCGTCGGCCTCTCGCTCGCGAAGCCGGTCGAGCTCGCCCCCGAGCTCAGCCTGCGCGCCTTCGTAACGGGCGAGCTGTCGACGCACTGGCCCGAGTCGCGCGGCCTGCTGCCTCGGGGCTTCGGGCGCGAGGCCGACCGTCTGACGGTGGTCGAGCTTCGGCGCGAGCTGGACGCGGGAGAGGAACCGCCCGACGCTCCCGCCGAGATCGCTGACGCGGTCAGCGCGCTCCGGCTCACGACCGCTGCGGCCGCCGCGGCCGGGCCTGTGCTCTTCGAGACGCTCGACGGCCGCCCGTTCGGTATCCAGCCCGTGCTCCCGATCGCCGCAACACAACCTCCCGGGGAGCCGTCGCGCCTCGATGCGTTCCGGTTCCCGATCGCGGTCGACGTGCTCGCTGCGCTCGGCGACGCCGACGGCGATCCAGGGCTGTCGGATGCGCTCGACCGGTGGGAGTTGTCGCTCTTCCAGAACGAGCCATTCCGGGCGGAGCAGCTGCGTGCGGCGCTCTCGTCCCTGCTCGGCGAGACGTGGGCGCTGCGCGGCTGCATCCTCCTCGGCGAGGACGCACGCGCGCGGGAGGAGCTTTACGGCGAGCTGACCTCGCTCGCGGCAGGCGAGCCGGCGACCACCGCATCGGTTGATGCCTGCCGCCGGGCAGTCGTCGCCGTCCTCCGCTCGCGCGATCGCGAGCGGCTCGTGCACGATCTCGACCGCGAGCTCCTCGGGCTCGACCGGCAGCTGCCGCACGCCGTCGCGGTCTGACGAGAACTCGTCGCCAAGCCGTTACCCACCCGCGAGCCGGGCAGGGCTACGGTGGACGAGTGGACGAGTCGAGAGCCATCCTCGAGCGACTGGCGCGGATCGAAGCGCTCGACCACCACGGTGCGCCACCGACGGAGATCCTCATGGAGCTCCGTGCGCTCCTCGGCGAGGCGGAGGCGTGGTCGCGAGCGGAAGGAGGTGATGCTGGAAGAGATGCCGTCGCGGAGCTTCGACAGGCTCTTGCTCATGACATGATCGGAGCGTGATCTCGCACTGGGACGACGTGCGCACGTGGCGGGGCGAGCGGGGGCACATCGCCGGCACCTGGTCGAGCCTCACGGGCCGCAATTCCCGGACGGTCGGGCTCAAGCGCATCCAGGTCGATGCCGGAAAGTGGTCGACACCGCTTCACCTCGAAGGCTCGGAAGAGGAGATCTTCTACGTCCTCGGCGGCTCCGGCGTCTCCGTCCAGTGGGAGGGCGAGGGTGATCCCGTCGGCTACGAGGTGCGCGCGGGCGACTGCCTTCTGCACCTCGCGCTCGAGAACGCGCACACGCTCCAGGCTGGGCAGGACGGCCTGGACGTCCTCGCGTTCGGCCAGCGCGCCCACGCGGAGGGCATCACGTGGCTGCCGCGGGCCGGCGTCGCCTGGCTCGGGGAGACCTGGGCGCCGGTCGGCGCGGAGGACGACCACCCGTGGACGCGCGAGGCGGCGGCCGGGCCGCCCGCGGTCGGGGAGCTCACGCCGCGACCGTCGACGATCGTGCACGTGCCGGACCTCGAGCCGCAGAAGCGCGACACGGCGACGGTCGGCCGGCGCGTCCGCTACGTGGGACGCGAGCTGGGGGCGACCCGGACGGGCATCCGCTACGCCGAGGTGTTCCCCGGCAAGCTGAACGCTCCTCCGCACTGCCATGCCGCGGAGGAAGAGATCTTCGTCGTCCTCGACGGTGACGGACACCTGCTGCTGTGGGAGAAGGAGGAGGTCGTCGAGCATCCGGTCCGCACGGGCTCGATCGTGTGCCGCCCGGCCGGCACGGGCGTCGCGCACGCGTTCCGTGCCGGGGCTACGGGCATGACGCTCCTCATGTACGGGACGAACGATCCGCGCGAGCTCGTCTACTACCCGCGCTCGGGCAAGGTCTTCTTCGTCGGGCTCGACCTGATGACGCGTCTCGAGCGGGTGGTCGACTACTGGGAAGGCGAGGATTGACTGCGGTTGAAGGAGTTTGCGCCAGGGCCGTGAAGGTGACGCAGTCATGGCCCTCTCGCGTCTTCTCCCACGGCTCCAGCAGCGTCCCGAGCCCGTCCCCGAGCCGGTCGAGGACGCACCGGTCGAGCAGGCCGATGAGTCTCCTCGTCTGCAGGCCGTCCCCGTGCCGGCCCCTGCTCCGGCACCCGAGCCCATGGGTGCGCTGATGGCGAACGTCATCGCGCTCGCGAACCAGAAGGGCGGCGTCGCGAAGACGACGACAACGCTCAACCTCGGCGTCGCGCTGAAGGAGCTCGGGCACCGCGTCCTCGTGATCGACCTCGACCCGCAGGGCAACCTCACGATGAGCCAGGGCATGAACCCCGACGCGATCGAGCGCTCGATGTTCGACGTCCTCGTCCATCGCATCCCGATCTCGGACGTGATCAAGGTCGTCGAGGTCGACATCGCAGTCGCCTCGATCGATCTCGCGGGCGCGGAGCTCGCGCTCTCCGCGCTCATCGGCCGCGAGCGCGCTCTCGACAAGGCGCTCGTCGAGGTGCGCGACCGCTACGACTACGTCCTCATCGACACGCCCCCCTCGCTGGGTCTGCTCACGATCAACGCGTTCGTCGCGGCCGAAGGCGTCATCGTCCCCGTCCAGTGCGAGTACCTCTCGCTGCGCGGCCTCGTGCAGCTCGAGAACACGCTCGCGATGGTGCGCGAGAACCTCAACCCGAGGGTGCACGTGCAGGGAATCGTCCCGACGATGTACGACGGTCGCACGCTGCACGCGCGCGAGGCGATCGAGATCCTCGAGGAGCACTTCGGCGACCTCGTCTACGAGACGCGCATCCGGAAGACGGTGCGCTACGCCGAGGCCCCGGTCAAGGGGAACTCCGTGCTGAAATACGACCCGACCGGGCCTGCCGCCCAGGCCTACCGCGACCTCGCCAAGGAGGTGCTCGATGGCGCGCAAGCGCGCGACGATGCGTGAGGGCCCGCTCGCCGAGCTCTTCCGCAAGACCGAGGCTGCGCAGCGCGC
>JBKPLV010000353.1:0-7652 GCA_046731795.1 Actinomycetota bacterium
AGAGGAGCTGATCGACGCCAAGCGCGACCTGCTCGAGGGGCAGGACGCCCTCGTTGCGGCGATCCGGGCGGCGCCGACGCCCCTCCAGTCGCGCATGCGCGTCGTCATGCGGCGGCTGCGCCGCTTGCGCTGAGAGCCGACTCAGCCGGTGGCCCGGAACCGCTCGATCGTCGCGTGCACACCGTCGGCGAGAGGCGTGAGCTGCATCGGCCCGATCAACCGCTCGAGCTGGCGGCCTTCGAGCGACTCGGGAAACGGGAGCTGTCCCTCTTCCCAGAAGACCTTGCCCGCGACAGCCGGCGCGGCAGCCTCGATCGCGTCGACCACCTCCTGCATCGTCGACGGCACGCCCGGGAAGTTCGCGACGTGCGCGCCGTCGGTCGCGCTCCGGGCGGCGAGGGCGAACGCTCGGCCCACGTCCGGCGCGAAGTCGTACTGGGCGGTCCCGCCATAGGCGATGGTGAACCCCTCGCCGCGCGCGGCCGCTGCCATCGCCAGCGACGGGCCGGACGTGAGCCCCTGGTCGCGACCCGGGCCGTAGACGACGTACGGCCGGATGCCGATCGAGGCGACGTCGTCGTCGTGCCAGTACACGCGCGCGGTCCCCTCGTTCGTGAGCTTGAAGACGCCGTACAGCGTGGTCGGCGCCGTCCCGCCGGATTCCGGCGCGGGCGAGTGATCCGACGCGTTGTAGACGGCGGACGAGCTGGCGAACGAGAGACCACGGATGCGGGTGAGGCGTGCCTTGATCGCCTCGAACACCACGACCGTGCCGTACACGTTCACCCGCGCGCCGCGCTCCGGGTCGGCGCGCACCAACGGCACCTGCATGGCGGCTAGGTGGACGACGTTCGTGATCCCGTGGTCGTCGAGCGCAGCGCCAACCGCCGCAGCGTCCGTGACGTCACCCGAGACGAGCGTCACGCGCTCCCGCTCCTCCTCGGAGAGCACGAGCCGAAGCCGCGTGTCGTCGGCGCCGAGATCGAAGCCCACCGGCTCCTCGCCCAGGTCGACGAGTGCCTTCAGCGTCCACGCGCCGAGGCATCCGAGGGCTCCGGTGACGAGCGTGCGGTGGTCGTCAGGCAAGCGGTGCGTCCTGGTAGACGGTGACGCTCTCCGTGTAGAACTCGATCGCGGCGCGGCCCTGCTCGTGCGGCCCCCAGGCCGAGCCCTTGACGCCGCCGAACGGCACGTGCACGTCGGCGCCCGCGGTCTGCGAGTTCACGTGGATGATCCCGGCCTGGATCTCGCTCGTGAAGCGCTGCGTTTCGCGCAGGTCGCGGGTGAAGATCGACGCGGAGAGCCCGAACCGCACCGCATTCGCGCGCTCGAGCGCCTCGTCGAAGGTCTCGTACCGGTAGAGCGACGTGACCGGCCCGAAGACCTCCTCGCACGAGAGCTCGGCGTCGTCGGCGAGCCCTTCGATGACGGTTGGCGCGATCAGGTAGCCGTCGTCGTCCGTCCGCTCGCCGCCTGCGAGCACGGTTCCTCCCTCGCTGCGGGCGCGCTCGATCGCGCCGAGGACGTCGTCCATCGCGCTCTCGGTGACGACCGGCCCGACCTCGACCTCGGGGTCGGCCGGGTCGCCGACCTTGCCCGCCGCGGCGCGGGCGAGCAGCTTGTCGCGGAAGGAGTCGTAGACCCCGTCTTCGACCAGGATGCGCCGCGTGGCGGTGCATTTCTGCCCGGCCGACCAGAAGGCGCCGGCGTAGGCCGCCTCGACCGCGCGGTCGAGCTCGGCCGCGGCGGTGACGATCAGCGGGTTGTGTCCGCCGAGCTCGAGCTGGACGCGGCAGTCGCGAGCGGTCGCCTCGTCGCGGACCGCGCGTCCGACCGGAACCGAGCCCGTGAAGGAGATCGCCCGGACGCCGGGGTTGGAGACGATCTCGGCGCCGACCTTCGAGCCCGATCCGGTCAGGACGTTCAGCACACCTGCCGGGAGCCCGGCCTCGGCGAAGCACTCCGCGACGTGAAGTCCGGTCTGCGGAGCCTCGTAGCCGAGCTTCAGCACGAGCGTGTTGCCGTAGATCAGGGCCGGCGCGAGCTTCCACACGGGGATGGCGATCGGGAAGTTCCAGGGCGTGATGAGGCCGACGACGCCGAGCGGTCGGCGCAAGGTGTACAGGCGCTGGTCGGCGACCGACGGCTCGTACAGCTCCCCGATCGGGCGCCAGGCCTCGCCTGCCGCGTAGCGGAGGATCTGCGCGGCGCGCAGCGTCTCCAGGCGCGCCTCGCGCAGCGGCTTTCCCATCTCGGCCGTCATGTCCTGCGCGACCTGCTCCGCCCGCGCCTCGATCGCCGCCGCGGCCTTGGCGAAGTACGCGGCACGCTGTGACGCAGGCGTGCGGGACCACGCCGGATACGCCTCGCGTGCGGCGTCGACCGCGGCGCGGGCGTCACTCGCGTCGGACGCGGCATACACCCCGGTGACGACCGAAGGGCGCCAAGGGCTTCGCTTCTCGTAGGTGGCGCCGTCGGCGCTCTCGCGCCAGTCGCCGCCGATGTAGTTGCGCGCGGGCGCGCTCGTTGCGGTCTCGGTCATCACTCTGGCTCCTTCTGGATCAGCTCGGAGGCGCGCACGACGGGGTTCACGAGCGTGCCGATCTGCGGGACGTGGATCTCGACGAAATGCCCGGGGAGCAGCGTGAAGCCGTCCGCCGGGACGAGGCCGGTGCCGGTGAGGAGGACGCTCCCGGGTGGAACCGGGTTGTCGAGCAGCAGCCACTGGACGAGCTCGGCGAACGTGCGGCGCATCTTCTGAGTGGACGTCTCGTCCTCGAAGACGATGCGTCCCCATTCGTCCGTGACGCGAAGCGTGAGCTTGAAGGTCGGCTCCTCGCCGTCTGGCACGAACACTGCCGGCCCGAACGAGCACGCACCGGCGTAGATCTTCGCCTGCGGGATGTAGAGGGGGTTGGCGCCCTCGATGTCTCGCGAGGAGACGTCGTTGCCGATCGTGTAGCCCGCGATGCGTCCGTTCGTTCCGAGGACGATGCCGATCTCGGGCTCCGGCACGTTCCAGCTCGCGTCGCTGCGTATCGCGATGGGCCGGCCGGGGCTGACGGTACGCCGCATCCCCGCGTCCTTCATGAAGAGCTCGGGGCGGGAGGCCTCGTAGACGAGCGTGTAGACGTCCTGGACGGTGCTCTCCTCGATGCGCGCGTCGCGCGAGCGCTCGTACGTGACCCCCGCGCACCAGATCTCCGGCGCGGCAAGCGGCGTCAGGAGCTCGTAGGGGTCCGGGAGCTGCACCGTGTCGGGGTCGAGCGCGGTGATCTGCGACCCGCTGCCGAGCGAGATGCGCCCGTTGTCGAGCGTGCCCTGCTCGACGCCGTCCGGACCGCGCACACGAACGTAGAGAGCCATCAGTAGACGGCCCGACCGCCGGAGATGTCGAAGGTGGCGCCCGTGGAGAACGAGCACTCCTCGCTCGCGAGCCAGCAGATGAGCGCGGCGACCTCCTCGGGCTCGCCCATGCGCCCCATCGGAATGCGGTCGATCATGTACCCGATGTGCTCTTCGCTGATGCCGTGGAGGATCGGCGTCTCGATCACGGCCGGCGCGACGCAGTTGACGATGACGCCGGTTCGCGCGAGATCCTTTCCGACCGCCTTCGTCAGCGCGATCACTGCGGCCTTCGACGCCGAGTAGGCGCCCGCCATCGGATTGCCCTCCTTGCCTGCGATGGAGGCGACGTTGACGATCCGCCCGTAGCCGCGCTCGACCATGCCGGGGATGACCGCGCGGTTCGAGAAGAAGACGCCGTCGGCATTGATCCCCATCACGCGCCTCCACTCGTCGTCGGTCACGTCGACCGTTGCGAGCGACGCACCCGGGACTCCGGCCGAGCACACGAGCACGTCGATCGGGCCGAGCTCACGGTGCGTCGCGTCGACGGCCGCCTCGACGTCGGACGACCGCGATACGTCACCCTCCAACGCGAGTACACCTTGGAGCCCGTTCGGGTGGAGGTCGAGTGAGGCGACGCGGGCGCCCTCGGCGAGCAACCGTCGCACGGTCGCCTCACCGATGCCGCTCGACCCGCCCGTGACGAGCGCCACTCTCCCCGAGAATCGCTGCGCGTTGCTCATGCCTCGACCTCAACCCTAAAGTCTCGAAGGCATGCCGTTCGACCCCAGCAAGGACTACCCCCTCGGGGCGAGGCGCCCGGACCTCGTGACGACGCCCGGCGGACTGCCGCTCGCAGCGGTCACGCTCGAGGCCGCTCGCTCGGGAGCGCTCGACGGCAACGAGATCCGTGCGACCCCAGCGACGCTCCGGCTCCAGGCCGAGGTGGCGCACGCCGCCGGACGCACGCAGCTGGCGGCGAACCTCGAGCGTGCGGCCGAGCTCGCGCTCGTGCCGGACGACCTGCTGCTCGAGATCTACACGGCGCTGCGGCCGCGTCGAGCGACCGCCGAGGAGCTCGAGGGCTGGGCCGTGCGACTCGACGGCTTCGACGCGGTGCAAACCGCGGCCTTCGTACGCGAGGCGGCTACTGCGTACTCCGACCGGGGGCTCCTCGCCGATGCCTAGCGAGCGCTTCGCCTCGCGCGCGACCCGCGAGCTGAACGTCGAGCAGCTCGTGTCCCCGTATCCGGAGCTCGGTCTCGTCGCGGCGAACGGGCCGAGCGACCCCGACCCCGAGCTCGTCGTCCGGGACGGCGTCGTCGTCCGCATGGACGGCCGCGACGTGGCCGACTTCGACGTCATCGACCGGTTCGTCGTGGCGCACGGGTTCGATCTCGACGTCGCGGGCGAGGCGATGGCGCTCGACGACCTCGAGCTCGCGCACATGCTCGTCGACGTCAACGTCCCGCGTGCCGAGCTCGTGCGGATCTCGCGCGGGCTGACGCCGGCGAAGCTCGCCCGGGTCATCGGCCTCCTGGATCCGGTCGAGCTCATGCTCGCGCTGAAGAAGCTTCGTGCCCGCCGCGTCCCCGGGAACCAGGCGCACGTCACGAACCTCAAGGAGAGCCCGGCGCTGCTCGCGGCCGACGCGGCGGAGGCCGCCCGCCGCGGCTTCGCGGAGATGGAGACGACGGTCGGGGTCGCGCGCTACGCCCCGCTGAACGCGATCTCGCTGCTCGTCGGGTCGCAGACCGGCCGACCCGGGGTCATGACGCAGTGCGCGGTCGAGGAGCGCCGCAACCTCGAGCTTGCGATCCGCGGGCTGGTCACCTACGCGGAGACGCTCTCGGTGTACGGGACCGAGCCCGTCTTCGTCGACGGCGACGACACGCCCTGGTCGAAGGCGTTCCTCGGCGCGGCGTACGCGTCGCGCGGCGTGAAGGTGCGCTTCACCTCGGGCACGGGATCCGAGGCGCTCATGGGATACGCGGAGGGCATGTCCATGCTCTACCTCGAGGCACGCTGCCTCGCGGTCGTGCGCGCGGCCGGCTCGCAAGGTGTCCAGAACGGCTCCATCTCCTGTGTCGCGCTCGTCCTCTCCCTGCCTGGTGGGACGCGGGCGATCCTGGGCGAGAACGTCCTCGCTGCCTGGCTCGACCTCGAGGTTGCGTCCGGCAACGACGCCATCGCCTCCCACTCGGAGATCCGGAAGACCGCGAAGCTCATGGGCCAGTTCCTGCCCGGAACCGACTTCGTCACGTCCGGGTACTCCGTCATGCCGCGGCACGACAACACCTTCGGCGGCGGGAACTTCGACGCGGACGACCTCGACGAGTGGCTCACGATCCAGCGCGACTGGCAGGTCGACGCCGGCATCGAGCCCGTGAGCGAGGAGGAGCTGCTCGACGTTCGCGAGCGTGCCGCGCGGGCCGTCCAGGCGGTGTTCGCAGAGTTCGGCCTGCCCGAGATCTCCGACGAGGAGGTCGAGGTCGCGACGACCGGCTACGACGCGCGGGAGATGCCTGATCGTGACCGAGCCGCGGATGTGGAGGCCGCGGACGAGCTGTTGGCACGGGGCGTGTCCGGAGTCGACGTTGCCCGCGCGCTCGACCGTCACGGCTTCACGGACGTCGCGGACGCCGTCCTCGGCATGCAGCGCCAGCGCGTCTCGGCCGACTACCTCCAGACCGCTGCCGTCATCGACGCCGACGGTCTCGTCCACTCGGCGGTGAACGACCCGAACGAGTACACGGGCCCCGGCTCGGGATATCGGCTCGACGGCGAGCGCTGGGCGCTTCTCCAGCGGTTGCCGCAGGTCGTCGAGCCCGGTGATCTAGTCGCAGAGGACCTCGAGGCCGAGCCCGTGGTCGCCGAGCGCGGGCCTGCCGAGCGGCGTGCCGACCCCGCCGATGTCGTCGTCGCCGTGGGGCCGGCGTTCGGGGACACGATCCGCCGGACGATCTCCGATCTCGATCATCGGGACGTGCTCGACGCGGTCTGCGACGGCGTGCGGGAGGGAGGCGCCGAGCCGCGAATCGTGCGCGTGCGACGAGTTGCCGACGTCGCCTTCATCGCGTACGACGGAGCGCGACTGTCGGGCTCCGGGGTCGCCATCGGGCTCCAGTCGAAGGGCACTGCCGTGATCCACCGCGCCGACCTGCAGCCCCTGGACAACCTCGAGCTGTTCGGGATGTCCCCGCTCTACACGCTCGAGTCGTACCGGGCGATGGGCCGAAACGCAGCCGGCTACGCGCTCGGCAAGCGGGTCGGGCCCGTGCCGACCCAGCTCGACAACTTCGCCCGGGCGAAGCTCATCGTGCGCACGACGCTGCTCCACGCGCGCGAGACGCAGGCGGTCGAGCCGGGCGCCGGGCCGGTCGAGCTCGAGCTCCTCGGGGCGTCCGTCGCCGGCTGACACCGTTCGATCCCGTTAGCCCTGCTGCTTGCCTGCGATCCCCCAGTGCTTGGGCGAGACGCCCTCGATGATCACCTGGATGTGCTCGATCGCCGCGCCGCTCGACTCGTGCAGTGCGTTCGTGAGCGCCTCGATCATCTTCGGGACGGACTCCTCGGTGACCCGCTTGTCGTAGAGCTTCACCTCGATGACTGGCAACGTCTCTCCTTTCGTCGATCGGTCAATCCTACGATTGCGCCGGCGCGGGCGGCATCTGGTCGACCGGCCACGGCTTCCCGGCGAGGCCCCAGTTCTGCGGGTTGTGACCCTCGACGATCACCCAGGTGTGCTCCTTCAGCCCGGGATGCGTGGCCTCCCCGAGCGCGTCCGTGAGCTTCTCGATGAGCGCGGCGCTCGTCTCCTCGCTCATGCGGTAGTCGAAAAGCTCGACCCTGATCAGCGGCATCGCGTCTCCTTCCCGTTAGGTTTCGGGCGTGCCCCGACGTCTCCAGCACTGCGGGCTGATCGTCGCCGATCTCGGGCGCTCGCGGCGCTTCTACGGAGACGCGCTCGGCCTCGAGGAGGTGCCGCGTCCGTCCAACTTCGTCTTCGCCGGCGCGTGGTTCCAGATCGGAGACGACCAGCTGCACCTGCTCGCCGAGACGGACACGACCGGGCGCGCCGGGGCCGCGGATCCGGGGCCGAGCGCACGTGTCGGGCTGGCGACGCACATCGCGCTCGAGGTCGACGACCTCGACGCAGCGCGCGCGCGACTCGACGAGCACGGCGTGGCGCTGATCGGAGGGCCGATGCCGCGCGGGGACGGCTACGACCAGATCTTCGTGCTCGATCCCGACGGCTACGTGATCGAGCTCTTCGAGCACACGGGCGCCGACCAGTCGGACGC
>JBKPLV010000354.1:0-5909 GCA_046731795.1 Actinomycetota bacterium
GACCCGCCGGAGTCTCTGGTGGCCACGACGACGCCGAGCACGGTGACGAGAAGGACCGCCGCGATGCCGGCGACGACCCACGGCAGGCGCCCGCGACGCTTTGCGGTCAGGGTGGGCAGTGGCTCGGTGGCCAGCGGACACGTGGGCGACTGCTCAGCGGGAGCGACCACCGGCGCTGCGTTCGTCGCCTCGACCGCGCCTCCGGTCAGGGCGGCTTGCAGCGCCAGAGCGAACGCTCCGGCGCTCGGGTAGCGCGCCTCCGGGTCCTTCGCAAGAGCGGTGCCGACGACGTCGTCGACGGCGGCCGGCAGCTCCGGCCGGAGCTCCGATGCGCGCGGGGGAGGATCGCCGAGGTGCGCCTGGAGGACGGCGAACTCGCCGTTCCGCGCGAACGGCGGGCGCCCCGTGAGGCAGTGGAACACCACCGCGCCGAGCGAGTACACGTCGGCGCGCGCGTCGAGCGGCAGCCCTTCGATCTGCTCCGGCGAGCTGTAGTCCGCGGTGCCGAGGAAGAGACCGGTCCGCGTCGTCGAGTTCGAGCTCAGTCGCTTCGCGATCCCGAAGTCGCACAGGTAGACGTGACCGTCCGGCTCGGAGAGGAGCACGTTCGCCGGCTTCACGTCGCGATGCACGAGGCCGGCGGCGTGGGCCGCGTCGAGCGCGCCGGCGACCTGCGCGGTGATGCGGGCCGTTTCCGCGACAGGAAGCGGGCCGCGCTCGCGAAGGAGCTCGTGCAGGCTCGATCCCGGCACGTACCGCATCGCGAGGAAGAGGACGCCCTCCGCCTCGCCCGCGTCGTACACGGGAATGACGTTCGGATGGTCGAGCGATGCGGCGAGCTGCGCCTCGCGGAGGAAGCGTGCACGGAAGTCGTCGTCGTGCGCGAGCTCCGCGGCGATGACCTTCAGTGCCACCCTGCGTCCGAGGCGCTCGTGCGTGGCGAGGTACACGGAGCCCATCCCCCCGCGACCGAGGAGCGACTCCAGCGTGTAGCCGTCGAGGGTGTCGCCGACGCCGGGCGGACTGGCTGCCGACACCGTCAGCGCCCCTCCGTCGTCAGTCGACGGGACACGTCCTGAGCCTGTACCCGCGCCCGCGCTCGCTCTCGACGAGATCGTCCGCACCGAGTCGCCGGAGCTCGCGACGCAGCTCCCAGACGAGCCGCGCCAGCTCGAGCCGCGTGTGCATCGGCTCGTCTCCCCACACCGCCTGCATCAGCTCGTCGTGGGAGCACAGCACCGACGTGCCTCCCGCAGCGGCGTTCCGCTCGGCCATGTGACGCACGAGGCGATGGGCCTGCGGACGGAGCTGGACCTCGTGGTCGCCGCTCCCTCGTCGCAGGACGAGCCGGGCAGCGTCGGAGTCGTACGCGAGGCACGTGTCGGTCGAAGGCGCACTCGCGGCGAGGTCGGCGACGGGCGCAGCCCGCGTCGCCTGCCCCCCGTTCACCTGGCGGAAGGCGAGCTCGAAGTAGCGACGCACGCCGTCGTCGACCGACGCGAGGACGCAGACGACGTCGCCGTCCTGGAGCGCCTCCCTCCCCTCGACCCGCCGGAGCGTGTCGCCGCGACGGAGGAACGTCCCGTTGACGCTGCCGCCGTCGACGACGTACCAGCGCGCGCCGACGCGTTCCAGGGCGCAGTGCGTGGTGCGCGAGACGAAGAGCTCTGGATCGGGCTCCAGAGCGACGTCGTTCAGCTCCGTCAGCCGGCCGACGGTCACGCGCTCCTTGGCGAGGACGAGGCTCGCGATCGGTGCTCCGCTCGGCCCGACGACGACCACCTCCGCGCTCTCTGCCTCCACGGCGACGCTTATAACCCACGCCGGCCCTCGGCACCGCCTCTATGTTGCCGCCATGCCCGCGACCGTTCGCATCGGCGTCTGCAGCTTCGCCGACGAGGGGCTTGTCAAGCACTGGTACCCGCGAGGCGTCTCGACCTCGAAGGCCCGCCTCGCGTACTACTCCGAGCGGTTCGACACGGTCGAGATCGACTCGCCCTTCTACCACCTTCCCGACCCGGGGGTCACCGGCCGCTGGGCGCAACGGACGCCGCCGGAGTTCGTGTTCCACGTGAAGGCGCACAAGACGATGACCTGGCACGAGGGCGAGCCGACGGACGAGGCGTTCGCGGAGTTCCGGAGGGCGATCGAGCCGCTCGAGCTCTCGGGGAAGCTCCGCGGGATCCTGCTGCAGTACCACCCCAAGTTCCAGAAGTCGGCCGAGGCGCTCGCCGAGCTCGAGCGCGTGCGTGCGCGCATCGAGCCGCTCGTCCCGCTCGTCGAGTTCCGCCATCGGTCGTGGATGGAGCCCGACGAGCGCGCGGACACGCTCGCGTTCCTGGAGCGGAACGGCCTTGCCTATGTCTCGGTCGACACGCCGATGACCCGCGCGTCCAACGTCGTCGCACGCCACGCAGAAGCGACGCATCAGGTCGCGTACGTCCGCTTCCACGGACGGAACGAGAAGACGTGGAACATCAAGGCGGAGAAGTCGTCGGAGCGGTTCAACTGGATGTACGAGGAGGACGAGCTCGAGGAATGGGTCGAGAAGCTCGCGCGGCTCGCGAACGACGCGGAAGAGGTCTACGCCATGTTCAACAACAACCGCGACGACTTCGCGCCGCGGAGCGCCGTTCTCCTCCGCGGACTGCTCGAGCAGGCCGGCATCGCAGCCGTCGGCGGCATCGAGCCGCCGCCGCGTGCGCCGACGTTGTTCTGAGTAGGCTCGCGCCGTGCGCGTCCTCTCCGTCACCCACGGGCCGAGCGTCCCGGGCGGCGTGTTCGAGGAGGCGGTCGAGGCCGCCGGACACACATTGGAGCGCTGGCAGGTGCCGGACGGGACCACCCCGGACGACGTGGCGAGCTACGACGCCGTCATGGTCTTCGGCGGGTCGATGCACCCCGACCAGGACGAGGACTTCCACTGGCTCGGGAGCGAGGAGGCGTTCCTGCAGGACATGCTCGCGCGGGCCGTCCCGGTGTTCGGCGTGTGCCTCGGCGCTCAGATGCTCGCCCGCGCTGCGGGCGCCTCCGTCGGTCCCGCGAGCGCGCCGGAAGTCGGCTGGCTGGACGTCGAGCTCACCTCCGCCGGCGCAGCCGACCCGGTCCTCGGGCGGCTACCGACGACAGCGACGGTCTTCCAGTGGCACCACTACACGTTCGCTCTCCCTCCCGGCGCGACCGAGCTCGCCCGGAGCCCGATCTGCCCGCAGGCGTTCCGGCTCGGCGACCAGCCTGCTTGGGGAATCCAGTTCCACGCCGAGGTGACCCTGCCGATGCTCGGCGCCTGGGCGGAGGAGGATCCGGACGAGCTCCCGATGCCGGCTGCCGAGCTCCTGGCCGAGTCGGAGCTCGTGATCGGTCGCTCGAACGCGCAGGGCCGCTGGCTCGCGGACGCGTTCCTACGCGAAGCCGCCTCGGGCTAGATCTCGGCCACCTCGCGCGACCACTCGTGCCAGGAGCCGACGTAGTTGCGCGCGCGATAGCCGGCGCCCTCGAGCACCTGAACGGCGTAGCCCGAGCGGCTGCCGACGTGGCAGTACGCCACGATCTCGGCTCCGGTCTCGAGCCCGATCACGGCGCGCACCTCGTCGGCGCTGCGGCACTCGAGGATCCGCTCGAGCGGGACGTTCACCGCGCCGGGGATGTGTCCCTGCCGCGGGTCGCAGTGCGCGCCGGCGACGCCTTCGAACTCGAGGGGTGTGCGCACGTCGAGCAGCGCCAGCCCGCCCTCGGCGAGCAGGGAGCGGAGCTCGGCGAGCGTCACGTCTTCCATTGGCTGAGGAAGTCGAGGAGCACCTCGTTGAAGCGCTCCGGCTGGTCGATGGCGACGAAGTGGCCCGCGCCTTCGAAGATCTCGAGCCGGCTGTCGAGCGCGCTCGCCGCCAGCTGCGCGGCGTCCGAGACCGGGACGAGCTCGTCCTGGTCGCCGATGCACACGAGCAGCGGGCCGCCGAAGGACGCCACGACGCCGCTGAGATCGAGTCGATCGCGCATCGCCTCCTGCGCGACGACGAGCTCCTCGAGCTCGGTGTCCTCGTCGGCGAGCTCGGGCCGGTAGCCGCGGCGCAGCTCATAGATCAGCTCCTGGCGCTCCCGGCGCCTCTGGAACGAGTCAGCGTCGGCGCGCGAGGCGACGAGCGCCATCCCGAGGACCCGCTCGGGGGCGCGCCGGGCAATCGCCAGCGCGCAGTAGCCGCCCATGGACGCGCCGACCGGCACCAGCGGGCCGTCGATGTCGCGCAGGAGCTGCGCGGCCCAGTCGTCGATGTACGGGCCGCGACCGTAGAGGAGCGGTGCGGACACGTCGAAGCCGGCCTCGCGGAGCGCGGACACCTGCGGCACCCACACGCGGTCCGAGACCGGCCAGCCGTGGAGGAGGAGGACCCTCACGCGCGTTCGATCCTCACGGCGCCATCAAGCTCGGTGGTGTCCGCCCAGCCCGTGCCGGCGCCCTCGATGCGCATCACGTCCGCAAGAGCGGCGAGGAGCTCGCGGGCGGGGACGAGATCGGCGGGCGAGCTCGCCGTCCGCGCGACGCGGCGGACCGCGTCCGGATCGGCGCCGGTCAGGCGGGCGACGACGGTGGGGTTCGCCGCCAGGCCGACGACGTCGCCGGGCGGGAGCGGGCCGTAGAACTCGGGCACCGATAGATACTCGTCCACGATCCTGCCGCGCTCGAAGAGGATCATCCGTACCAGCTCCTCCCGCTCGACGCCGAGCAGCACGGTCACGGCGCCCATCCGGTCCGAGAGCTCGCGCGCGAGCCGGCGGAGCATCTCCGGGTTCCGGTCGCAGACGTCGTCGTAAACCGTGATCCAGCCTCCGCGCGGCGGCTGCACGAGCGAGCCGCGCGAGCCCCCGGGAAGCCTGGGGACGAACTGCCGTACGGCCTGCTCGACCGCGCTGAGGTCGTCCGACTGGATGTGGATGGACCCGAAAGACGACGCCTCCTGCGTCCCGAAGCGCTCCTCGAGCGCCGCGACGGAACCGGTCATGATCACGACCTCGTCCTTCAAGCCCCAGCGCGCATAGAGGGACCGCGCAACCTGGTTCGAGGCCTGCACGTCGAGGTCGAAGCGCTCGATCCCGAGCTCGCGGAACGCCGTCACCACCCGCCGCATGAGCTCCGTCGCGATGCCGCTGCGCCGGGAATCGCGGGAGACGAAGAGGTCGGTCAGCGTGCCGTAGCCCGGCGCGCGCTTCCGGGCGAGCGCGAACCCGATCGGCGCGCCGTCGTCGCCCTCGGCCACGAACGCGAGCTCGGAGGCGATGATCTCGCGGATCTCGCCGAGCTCGACCTCCTCGTCGGCAGGCCCTTCGTGTGTCGGGGGCGGGATCTCGTGGTCGAACTCGCGCCAGAGCGCCGCGATCGCGTCGAAATCCTCGGCTGCCGCGCGCCGGACGTTCACAGGCTCACGCTAACCAGCCATCCGGGCGGCGGCCAGCAGGAACTGCGCAGAGAGGTTCTGGAACGGCGCGAACCGCTCGCCCATGCGACGGACCTCCTCGATGGACAGCGACGTCCCCGCAGCGTAGAACCTCGAAACGGCCTTTCGCACTCCGAGGTCGCCCGCCGGCCACGCGTGCGGACGCGCCAGGTGGCGCGCGAGGAACCAGTCCGCCGTCCAGCGCCCGAGCCCGCGCACGGCCGTGATCGCAGCGATCACGGCGTTGTCGTCGAGCTCGACCAGCGTGTCGAAGTCGAGGTCCGAGTGCGCGAGCTCGAGCACGTACTCCGCCTTCGCCCGCGAGAAGCCGAGCGGGAGGAAGTGTCGCGGCCGAAGCTCGCGAATCCGCTCGCGCGTCGGGAACTCCCACGCCACCTCGTGGCGCACGCCGTAGCGCTCGACGAGGTTGCCCCGGATCGCGGCGGCCGCATGGAGCGAGATCTGCTGCGCCGTGATCGC
>JBKPLV010000355.1:0-3070 GCA_046731795.1 Actinomycetota bacterium
TCGGGCAACTGCTACAAGGTGCGCCTCCTCCTGGCGCACCGCGGGCTCGAGTACGAGACGGTCGAGATGTCCGTCGTCGACCGCTCGAACCGCTCGGAGGTGCTCGGCGACCTCAATCCCGGGCTCCGAGTTCCGACGCTCGTCCTCGACGACGGGCGGCCGCTCGCGGAGTCGAACGCGATCCTCTGGTACTTCGCAGACGGGACGCAGTTCGTTCCCGAGGATCCGTACGAGCGCGCTCAGGTACTGCAGTGGCAGTTCTTCGAGCAGTACAGCCACGAGCCGTTCGTTGCAGTCGCACGCTTTTGGAAGTCGTACTCGGGCCAACCCGACCAGTTCGAGCGCCAGCGCGAGCGGTTGCTGGCCGGCGGCTACGCGGCGTTCGACGCGATGGAGCGACACCTCGCCGGACGCGAGTTCCTCGTGGGAGACCGGTACTCGATCGCGGACATCTCGCTCTACGCGTACACGCACGTGGCGTACGAGGGCGGCTTCGAGCTCGATCGGTACCCGGCCATCCGCGCATGGCTCCCGCGTGTTGCGGCCCAGCCCGGTCACATCGCGATCGACGCATAGGGCGTGACCGTCCGCGTCCGCTTCGCTCCGAGCCCGACCGGGTCGCTTCACCTCGGCAACGCGCTGACGGCGGTGGCGAACCGGCACTTCGCGGACGAGCACGGCGGCGTGCTCGTGCTGCGGATCGACGACACCGATCCCTCGCGAGCCGTCGAGGGCGGGGAGGAGGCGATTCTCGAGGACCTAGCCTGGATCGGTGTCACGTTCGACGAGGGGCCGGTGCGGCAGAGCGAGCGCAGCGAGACGTACCGTGAGGCCGTCGATCGCGCCCTGGCATCGGGCGCTGCCGAGCGGACCGGGGACGGCTCCGTCCGCCTCGGACGTGACGGCACGACGCTGCTGCGAGCGGACGGAACGGCCACCTACCAGCTCGGCTCCGTCGTCGACGACCTCGAGCTCGGCATCACGCACGTCATCCGCGGGAACGACCACCGCCCGAACCTCCCGGTGCAGACGCGGATCGCGAGCGCGCTCGGCGGTCATCTGCCGGTCGTGATCCACCACGGCCTGATCCTGGGCGAGGACGGCAAGAAGCTCTCAAAGCGGCACGGGCACTCGTCGATCGCGGATCTCCGCGAGGAAGGCTTCCCGGCTTCCGCCGTGCGTGCGTACCTCGACGAGCTTGGCCTTCCCGAGCACGACGTCCAACTGGACCTGTCGCGACTCCGACGGCTCGCGGTAGACGCGATCGCCGCGATGCCGGACGACGAGCTGGCGGCGTCGGCCGGGGGGCCGGTCGAGGTTGTGCCCGCGCTTCGCGGTGCCCGCACGCTGGTCGAGGCCAGGGTGTACGCGCGGCTCGTCCTCGCGCCCGAGCCGGTCGAGCTCGGCGAGGAGACGTGGCCGACCCTCGAGCGCTTCGTGGAGCTTCGTGAGTCGGCTCCCGAGCGTCTCTCGCAGGACGACGCGCGCACCCTCGTCCGGGAGCTGAAGGCGGTCGGTGGCGACCTGCGCGCGCTGCGGCTGGCGTTGACCGGTGCTGCGAAGGGGCCGGAGCTGGCGGCAGTTCTCGCGGCGGTGCCACGCGAGGACGCTCTCGCCCGCGCAGCCCGCGCGCACGGCTCCTGATTACGATCGCGCGATGCGCCTGTACGACACTCGCACGCGCTCGCTCGCCGAGCTGCCTCCGGTGCCCGGCCCGATCCGCATGTACGTGTGCGGATCCACGGTCTACCAGCGCGTCCACGTCGGCAACTCGCGCCCGTTCGTCCTGGCGATGTGGCTGCGGAGCTGGCTGAGGACGACTGGATACGACGTCACGCTCGTCCACAACATCACCGACGTCGACGACAAGGTGTACACGGAGGCCGGCCGGCAGGGCATTCCGAGTCGCGAGCTCTCAGCTCGGGCAACGGAGTGGTTCCTCGAGGACACGGACGACCTCGGGCTCGGACGTCCCGACGTCGAGCCGAAGGCGACCGAGACCATCACCGACATCGTGACCTTCATCGAGGAGCTCATCGACAAGCAGCACGCGTACGTCGCGAACGGCGACGTCTACTTCAGCGTCGGGTCGTTTGGCGAATACGGCCGGCTCTCGGGCGCACGGCTCGAGGACATGGTCTCGCAGGAGTCGAGCGACCTGAAGCGTGACCAGCGGGACTTCGCTCTGTGGAAGTCGCAGAAGCCGCACGAGGACGCGGCCTGGGAGTCGCCGTGGGGACCGGGGCGGCCGGGCTGGCACATCGAATGCTCGGCGATGGCCGAGAAGTACCTCGGCCACGAGTTCGAGATCCACGGCGGCGGCACCGACCTCCGCTTCCCGCACCACGAGAACGAGCTCGCACAGTCCGCAGCGCTCGGCCATCGCTTCGCGCAGGTGTGGATGCACAACGGGATGCTGGAGCTGGACGAGGAGAAGATGTCCAAGTCGGTGGGCAACGTCGTCACGCTGCGGGACGTCCTCGACACGTGGGGTCGCGAGACGCTACTCGTCTTCCATCTCACCGGCCACTGGAGCAAGCCGATCGACTTCTCCGGCGAGGTTCTGGAGGCCGCGGCCGCACGGGCAGAACGCTTCCGCGACGTCTTTCGCGGTCCGACCGCGCCCGCGCCAGCGGGCTCGTGGGAACGCTTGGCGGCGGCCCTCGACGACGACTTCAACACCCCGGCGGCGCTGGCGCTCATGCACGAGTGGCGCGACCACGAGCTTCTACATCGCGCGCTCGCCGTCTTCGGGCTCGAGTCGCTCGCCGAGCCGGACGAGGCGCCCGCAGAGATCATCGCGCTCGCCGAGGAGCGCGTTGCGGCGCGCTCCGCACGTGACTTCGAGGCGGCCGATCGACTTCGCCGCGAGATCGAGGCTGCGGGCTGGGACGTGCGCGACGATGCCGACGGGTTCCGTCTCGTGCGCCAACGATGAGCCACACGCGTGACCTCGTGTACGGGCGTAACGCCGCCCGGGAGCTGTACCGCGGCGGCCGGCACGTGCTCGAGGCGTGGGTCACCGAGCGGGCGGCCTCGCAGATCCCCTGGCTCGACGCCGGCCCGCGAC
>JBKPLV010000356.1:0-2546 GCA_046731795.1 Actinomycetota bacterium
CCTGAACTCGGTCATCGCCGCGATCACGCGCGTCGAGAACGGCGAACGGCGCGCGGGCGCAACCGTGACGAGCGTGGCCTGGCCGGACTCGCCGATCCGCGCCGCCAGGACGCTGGCCCCGAGCGCCTCCATCCGCAGCGACCCCCACGCGAGGCCCAGGATGGCGAGCACGGCGCCGAGCGCAGCAACCCGTGCCGCTCCCTCGAGGCGCAGCGCCAGCGCGAGGAGGCCGAGAGCAATCGTCGCCGCGACCACGAGCGACATCCGGAACCAGACGGAGAACCCGAGCCCGATACACGCGGAGGCGACGAGGAGCGTGGGCCAGTGCAGCTCCAGGATTCTTCTGAGATCGCCTCCGGAGAGGGTCACGGGGTCACCAGGTCGCGCAGCTGCTCGATCCGCGTCGGACCGACGCCCGGCACGGCGTCCAGGTCGTCGACGGAGGCGAACGGCCCGTGCTCGGTTCGGTAGTCGACGATCTTCTGGGCTGTGATCGGCCCGACCCCCGGCAGCTCGTCGAGCTGCTCGACGGTCGCCGAGGAGAGGCTCACGAGCGGTCCGGTCACACCCACAACGGCGCCGCTTGCCGCTCCGGCGCCGCCGCTGGAGGACGGAGGCGACTGCACGCCCGACGCCTCGACCTGCGCGGGAACGACCACCTGCACGCCGTCGACGAGCGGCGCTGCGAGGTTCACCGCGGCGAGATCGGCGTCCCGCAGCGCGCCACCGGCGCGATGAACGGCGTCGGCGATGCGCGCGCCGTCGCGCAGCCGATACAGCCCGGGTCGCCGAACCTCGCCCACGACGTGCACGACGAGAATCGCGTGCGTCGGAGCCGACGCGACAGGCTCGAGCGTCGTCGCAACGGGCTCGGACTCGGACTCGGTCGCAGCACCCGCGTGCGCCAGCCTCTGTCCGACGAAGACAAGAGCCGCCAGCGCGAGGCAAACCCCGACGAGTGCGGTCGAGCGGGAGACGGCGAAGGGCACGCGGCCATCGTCGCCGCGAACCGTTCACCCGTGGCCCACGACTCCGTCACGAATCGCCAAAAGCGCCGCGCGCCCTCGGCGCGCATACGCCGCTACACGACGAAGTTGACGAGCTTGCCCGGCACGACGAAGACGCGCGCTGCGTCACCGCCGTCCAGATACGCACGCACACGCTCGGACTCGCGCGCGAGCGCGACCAGCTCGTCCTCCGCGACGTCGGGCGTCACCTGCAGCCGGTCGCGGATCTTCCCGTTCACCTGGACGACCACCTCGACCGTCTCGACCTCGAGCATCGCCGGATCCGCAACCGGCCACGGCGCCTCCCACAGCCGCTCGTGTCCCAGCCGCGACCAGAGCTCCTCTGCGATGTGCGGCGCATACGGCTGAATCAGCGACACGGCCGTCTCGGCGGCGAAGCGGGCATCACGCCCGGCCCGGTCGCGCGAGAGCTCGTTCACGAGCTCCATCACCGCCGCGATCGCCGTGTTGAAGGCGTAGCGACGGCCGATGTCGTCTGACACCTTCGCGATCGTCGCGTGCGCCTTGCGCGCCAGCGCGCCGCCGTCCGGCTCTCCCGCGGGCGCACGCTCCGCGACCTCGTTCACGACCGTCCACAGGCGACGGACGAAGCGCGCCATTGCCTCGACGCTCGTCTCCGTCCACTCCATGTCCTCGTTCGCGGGACCGAGGAAGAGGATGTTCAGGCGGCAGGCGTCGGCGCCATAGCGTTCGAGGAAGTCGTCGGGCCCGACCACGTTCCCGGCGCGCTTCGACATCTTCGTCTTGCCGAGCGTGACCCAGCCGTTCGAGTAGAAGGCGGCGAACGGCTCGCGGAAGCCGACCAGGCCCATGTCGTTCAGCACCTTGATCCAGAACCGCGCGTAGATCATGTGCACGGTCGCGTGGTCGACGCCGCCGATGTAGAGATCGACCGGGTTCCAGTAGTCGACGACGGCTCGCTCGAAGGGCGCCGTGTCGTTGTGCGCGTCGCAGTAGCGCAGGAAGTACCAGGACGAGTCGACGAACGTGTCCATCGTCTCGGTCTCGCGCTTCGCCGGCCCGCCGCAGGAGGGGCAGGGCACGTTGACCCAGTCCTCGGCCTGCGCGAGCGGGGGCACGCCCTTCGGCTTGTAGTCCTCGATCTCGGGGAGCACGACCGGCAGCTCGTCGTCCGGAACGGGGACGATTCCGCACTGGTCGCAGTACACGACGGGTATCGGGCAGCCCCAGTAGCGCTGGCGCGAGAACCCCCAGTCCCGCAGGCGGTAGTTCACGGTGAAGCTTCCGCGACCGTCGGCCGCCAGCTTCTCGACGATGCGGCGGCCGCCCTCGGCCGCGAGCAGCCCGTCGAAATCGCCGGAGTTGACCAGCACCTCGCCTTCCGTGTGCTCGACGTACGCGACGCTCTCGTCCACCCGGCCGTCCGCCGGCCGCACGACCTGCCGGATTGGGAGGTCGAACGCCTGCGCGAAGTCGAAGTCGCGCTGGTCGTGCGCGGGCACGGCCATGATCGCGCCGGTGCCGTAGTCGGTCAGGACGTAGTCGGCGACGTAGACC
>JBKPLV010000357.1:0-7240 GCA_046731795.1 Actinomycetota bacterium
GCCCCCCATCGGCATGTCGGGCTCCTCGGCCATGTGTGAGGCAGGGTTCGACGCTGCGACCGCGGCGGTTCGGGTTTCCCGGAGCGTCTCGACGGGACGCGGTCGCTTGTCTAGGCCGCGTCGCGAGGCTCGGCGTACAGCGCCTCGATCTCCTCGGCGAAGTGCTCCTGGACGGCGCGCCGGCGGAGCTTGAGCGTCGGGGTGATCTCGCCTTCCTCCATCGTGAAGTCGCGGGGAAGGATGGTGAAGCGCTTGATCTGCTCGTAGCGCGAGCGCTCCCGGTTGGCGTCGTCGACGACGGGCTGCAGGAGCTCCCTGACCCGCGGGTCCGAGGCAAGCGTGGACGGGTCGCCCTCGATGCCCTGCTCGGCTGCCCAGCTTCCGATCTCCACCGGGTCGAGAGTGAGGAGCGCCGCGACGTAGGGGCGCTTGTCCCCGAGCACGAGCGCCTGCGACACGTACTTCGACGTCTTGAGCTCGTTCTCGATGTTCTGTGGAGCGACGTTCTTGCCGCCCGCAGTCACCAGGATGTCCTTCTTGCGATCCGTGATGTGGAGGAATCCGTCGTCGTCGAGCGAGCCGATGTCTCCTGTCTTCAGCCAGCCGTCGTCGTCGAGCACGGCCGCGGTCGCCTCCGGATCCTTGTAGTAGCCCTGGAAGATCGTCGCG
This sequence comes from Actinomycetota bacterium, assembly GCA_046731795.1. Taxonomy (GTDB): domain Bacteria; phylum Actinomycetota; class Thermoleophilia; order Gaiellales; family Gaiellaceae; genus GMQP-bins7. Next base: position 670 of record JBKPLV010000357.1, read on the forward strand.
GAGCGAACCTCGATCTCGCCGTCGTCCGCGATCCGGATCTCGAACCCCGGCAGCGCCTGCCCGACCGATCCGAAGCGGTAGCGGTCCGGGAGGTTGACGGTGCAGGCGGTCGTGCACTCCGTGAGGCCGTAGCCCTCCGTGATCCGCACCCCGACGCTGTCGAAGAACTCGGCGATCTCCGTCGACAGCGGCGCGCCGCCCGAGCCGGGCATCCGCAGGCGTCCGCCGAGCGGCTCACGCACCTTCGAGAACACAAGGCGGTCCGCGATTCGGCGCTTGGCGCGAAGGCCGGCGGGTACGGGCTTGCCTTCTGCTTCGAGCCGGCTCACCGCACGGCCGACTCCCAGTGCCCAGACGATGAGCTTGCGCTTCGCTCCGGTTGCCTCGTCGAAGCGCGACCGGACGACGGAGTAGACCTTCTCGTAGACACGTGGGACGCTCGGCAGGACGGTGGGACGTACGACCGGCAGTGCCTCTCCGATCCGCAGCGGGTCGGAGAGGAGCGCGATGGTGAACCCGACCTTCGCGCCGAGAAGGAGCATCAGGCGCCCATAGTTGTGCGCGAGCGGCAGGTACAGCAGCATGAGGTCCTCGGGACGGTGGTAGCCCGGCAGATGGTCGACCACGCTTGCCATCTCCCAGTAGTTGCGGTTGGAGAGCATGCAGCCCTTCGGCGGGCCGGTCGTCCCGGAGGTGTAGATGATGGTGTACAGGTCGTCCTCGGTGACCGCGGCCGTGGCCTCGTCCAGGGCCGCGGGCTGCGCACTCGCGTAGTCGCGCCCGTGCGCTGCGAGGCCGTCGAGGTCGTGATACGTCAGGACATGCTCGAGGGCGGGAAGCTCCTCGCGGGCCGCCTCCACCTTCGCGAGCTGCCCGGCGTCCTCGCAGACGATCGCGACGGATTCGGAGTGAGCGAGCAGGTAGCCGACGTCGCGCGACGAGCTCGAGGCGTAGATAGGGATCCCGACAGCGCCGATCCGCGCGAGCGCGAAGTCGAGCAGCGCCCACTCGAGGCTGTTCCGCGCGAGGAGCGCGACGTTGTCGCCTTTGCGTACGCCGCGCGCCAGCAGCCCGTTTGCGAAGTCGCGGACCCGCTCGTCTGCCTGCTCCCACGAGATCTCCTGCCACCCGTCGCCGGTCTCGACGAGGTACGCGGGATTCGAGCGGTTCGCGGCGATCGCGTCGAGCCAGAGCTGCGCGATGGTGCGCCGGCCGGCGTCCGGCGTGGTCGCGACGCTCGCCTCGAACGTCTCGGTCACGGACTGAGCTTAGCCTGGGAGGGATCGAGCGTTCCAGGGCGAATCCTGCTGGTCCCGCGTCAGAGCAGGACGTGACGCCGTCGGTGCAATACCCTTTCACCCATGCGTACGACCTGGAACGGATCCCTCAGCTTCGGCCTCGTCTCGATCCCCGTCGGGCTCGCCCCGGCGACGAAGCCGGCCGCTCGCCAGTCGGACGTGTCGTTCCGGCTGCTCCACCGCGAGGACGCGACGCCGATCAAGCAGAAGCGCTGGTGCCCGGTGCACGACCGCGAGGTGACGCAGGACGAGATCGTCCGCGGATTCGAAGTCGCGAAGGGCCAGTTCGTGATCGTCGAGGACGCCGACCTCGAGGCGATCGAGCGCGCCGACGACTCGCGCTCGATCGAGATCACGCGCTTCGTGCGGGAGTCCGACGTCGATCCCGTCTTCTTCGACCGCACGTACTTCCTCGTGCCCGGGGCCGCGCCCGCGCAGCGCCGGCCGTACGTGCTCCTGCTCGAGGCCATGCGCCAGACGGAGACCGCGGCGCTCGGGCGGTTCGTCCGCTCCGGGCGCGAGAGCCTCTGTCTCGTGCGCGCGAAGGACGGCGCGCTCGCGCTCGAGACGCTGTTCCTCGCCGAGGACGTTCACTCACAGGCCGAGATCTCGGAGGCGGTCGAGGACACGAGCGTGAAGGACTCCGAGCTCGAGCTCGCGCGCCAGATCATCGACAGCCTCGCCGGCGAGTTCGAGCCCGACGCGCTCGTGAGCGAGTACCGCCGTGACCTCCGTGCGCTTCTCGAGGCGAAGATGCGAGGCGAGGAGATCGTCGCGCCGGAGCCGGAGGAGGAGAAGGCGCCGGTCATCGACCTCATGGCTGCGCTCAAGGCGAGCGTCGCCGCGGCGAAGAAGAAGCCCGCGGAGGAGACGGCCGCGGCGAAGCCGGCACGCACGCGCCGGGCGCGCACCAAGGCGAGCTAGCCTCGGCGCTCGTCTGCGCCCGGGCCCGCTGTGCGGGCGCTCAGCTCGTTCGGATCAGGCTCTCACGAAGGGGACGAAGTTCCGGCTCCGGCCCCGACGGACTCGAGTGATGCCTGGAAGAGGGTCTTGTCGATCTTGCCCTGGTAGATCGGCACACCTTCCTCGATGCAGATGCGGATGACCTCGTCTCGGTCCATCCCCGTCTCCTTGGCGAGCTCTTCGGGCGTCAGGTGGTTGGCCATGCTGCCTCCCCAGGGTTGAGAACAACGGCAAAGAAAAAGCCCGCCGGCGCGATTCGCGCGCTCGTCGGGCTCCGGGTCATTCGCTGCCGGGGCGGGTCAAGCGTCCCGCCTCTCGCGTACATCCTTCACGGCTCTGAGCATACTGGCGCGCCCCGGGGGCGCGCAACGGGCCTCGCCGGTGTCCTCGACGCGTCCTGCGAGCCGGTACCCTTTCCGCGCTCGGGGTGTGGCGCAGCCTGGTAGCGCGCTCCGTTCGGGTCGGAGAGGCCCCCAGTTCAAATCTGGGCACCCCGATCGTTGGCGGGGGGAAACCTAGGTTCCCCCCGCCTGCCCCCTCCTCTATGTACCTGACGACTCTGCGCCCGTGGGCCTCCCTGCGGGCAGAGCCCGCCTCCGGCGTTCGGCGGTGTCGGCTGCCGAGCGCTAGACCGGCTCCAGGTTGTGACTTCGACGAAGACTGGGGCCGCGTCTCCCTCGAGGGCTCCTGCGCGAGCGGGAACCGCTCGAGGCAGTCGGCGCGGAGGCAGGGTGCGCCGTCGACGACACGGGTCGTGCGGGCGAAAGTCCGCGCTGCGATGTGCACCCGCACGGGCGCTCCGCCGAGCAGATTCCTCCGCCAGCGCTTCGTCGCGGTTTCCTGTGCACGGCGTCGACCGCACCGTCGCCTCGGGCATCGGAAGTTCCACCACGTGGGCGGGGAAGATCTACCGACGGCGGGGATATCCTCGCGACGTGCTCGCCGCGGTGCTGTTCGACGTCGATTTCACGCTGTTTCGCCCCGGGCCGGAGCTCGGACCGGACGGCTACCAGCGGGTCGGCGAGCGCCACGGGCTCTCGCTCGATCCGGGCCGCTACGCGGATGCGCGCAGCCGCGCGATCGAGACGCTGCAGCGCAACCACGCGCTCGTCCACGACGAGGAGATCTGGATCGCGTTCACCGAGCAGATCGTCATTCGTATGGGCGGCGAAGCCGGGGCGGCCCGCGCGTGCGCGACCGAGCTGGTGCGCGAGTGGGAGCGGCACGAGAACTTCTCGCTCTACGAGGATGCGCTTCCGGTGCTCGACGAGCTCCGGCGCCACGGCCTGAAGATCGGACTCGTCTCGAACGGCCAGCGTGATCTCGAGGAGTTCGCCCAGCACCACGCTCTGCAGGTAGACGCCGTCGTGGGCTCGAAGGCGCACGGCCGCGTCAAGCCGCACGCGTCCATCTTCGTCGCGGCGCTGCAGGCGCTCGCCGTCACCCCCGAGGAGACGGCGATGGTCGGGGACTCCTATGAAGACGACATCGAGGGCGCGCGTGCGCTCGGGATCCGCGCGATCCTGCTCGACCGCGACGGTGTCCATCCGGACGCCGAGGATCGCATCGACACGTTGTTCGCGCTGCCTGCGGCGCTCGGGCTAGTCCATGGCTAGCTCACTGCGCCAGGCGGCCGTGTGCGCGCCGAGCGGAACCTCTTCGGGCGGCGCGCTTGCGGTGGCGAGCTCCGCGGCTGCCTCTTCCCGCATCAGGACGGGGCCGACGCAGACGTCCTCGTCGCCGAAGTGGTCGAGCCAGGCCTGGAGCGTGCGGGTGGCGAAGACGGACGCGAGCTCCGCGGCGAGCGCCTCCTGACCCGCGCCGTACTGACGCTCGGCGAGCTCAGGCCGGCCGAGGAGCTCGACGAGGCGGGCGAAGAACTTCGGCTCGAGCGCCCCGACCGTGAGATGGCGTCCGTCTGCGGTCGCGTAGAGGCGGTAGCACGCGAGCCCGCCCGTCAGCAGCCGCGGAACGGGCTCCCCGCCGAGTCGGTGCGCCACGAGGTCGTGGGAGCGATGCGTCATCGACACGACGATGCGCGGGCCTGCGCCGGTGCGGTTGCGCTCGAGCAGCGCGGCCAGGATCTGCGTGACGGCACCGAGCGCACCCGCGGCGAGATCGGCGATCTGTACTGGCGGCAGCGTCGGTGCCGTGTCCGCGAGGACGCCCGCCCAGCCCAGATAGTTGACGTCGTGACCGGCGCGCCCACGGTGGCGCTCGTGGTCGCCGAAGCCGGTGATGGAGCAGTACACGGTCGTGGCCGGGACGTCTTCGGGGCCGATCCCGAGGCGTCGCGCGACGCCCGGTCGGAAGCCCTCGACGACGACGTCGGCCCGCGCACACAGGGCACGCGCGAAGGGCGCGTCGGCGGGAAGCTCGCAGACGACGGATTCGGTCCCGGCGCGAAGCGCTGCGTTCCACGAGGAGGCGGTCGGCCGCATCGGATCGCCCTCCCGAGGCTCGACGCGGACGATGCGTGCGCCGAGCCGCTGGAGCTCGCGGCTCGCGTACGCGCCGGGCAGGTACCGCGTGAAATCGACGACGAGGGTGTCGGCGAGCGGTTGCATGCGGCCGGAGGGTATCTCTATCCTCGTGCCCGTTGATTGACCGTTCAATCGCCTCGGCGAGCAAGCGCAAGCGCATCCTCGACGCCGCGGTCCGCGTGTTCGCCGAGCACGGCTACCACGGCGCCCGCGTCGGCGACATTGCCGAGGACGCGGGGGTCGCGCACGGCCTCCTCTACCACTACTTCGCCTCGAAGGACGAGGTCCTCAAGACCATCTTCGTCGAGAACTGGGGCGAGCTCCTCAAGCGCTTCCGAGCCGTCGAGGAGACGCACGAGCCGGCCGACGAGAAGCTCGCCGGCATCGCCAAGATCCTGCTGCGAACGTGGCGCAACGATCCGGCCCTCGTGACAGTGATGGTGCGCGAGGTCGCCCGGAGTCAGCACATCCAGGGCCAGGTCGCCGAGGTCGGCGAGGCGTTCGAGATCATCCAGCGGGTCATCGAACAGGGCCAGGCGACCGGACTCTTCCGGCCCGGAATCGACGCCCGCCTCGCGAGCTGGGTGCTCTACGGCGGCCTCGAGGAGGTCCTCACCGGGTGGGTGCTGGGCCAGCTCCCGGACAGCGAGGAGGACGTGGGCCGGGCCGAGAAGGTCGCAGTCGAGGTCGCCCTGCGCGGGCTCACAAACTAGGCTCGCGCCCATGAAGAGCTTCAACCTGTACGGCGACGAGTGGGATCGCACGGAGGAACGGCCCGGGTGGCGCAGCAAGGACGGCTGGGTCGGAGCGCGACTCGGGGCGGAGTTGCTCGGCGGAAGCCTGTACGAGCTCGAGCCCGGAGATCGGCTCTGGCCATACCACCTGCACCATGCGAACGAGGAGTGGCTCGTCGTCGTGCGTGGCCGGCCGACGCTGCGAACGCCGGAAGGCGAGCGGCAGCTCGTCGAAGGGGACGTCGTCGTCTTTCCGCGCGGGAAGGACGGCGCGCATCAGGTCTCGAACGGCACCGACGCGCCGATCCGCGTGCTGATGCTCTCGTCGATGATCAAGCCGGACATCGTCGAGTACCCGGACTCGGGAAAGGTCGGCGCCCGGAGCGTCGCCGGAGAGCGCATCCTCCTGAGCCGCCCGGGACCGATGCTCGACTACTGGGACGGAGAGACGTAGGGCGGGTTCGGTTGCGCGCGGATCGACCGCTAGCGGAACGCGCTCTCGCCGGTCAGCGCCTGGCCCACGACGAGGGTGTGCACCTCGTGCGTGCCCTCGTACGTGAGCACCGACTCGAGGTTATTGACGTGGCGGATCACCGGATACTCGAGGGTCACGCCGTTGGCGCCGAGGATCGTCCTCGCCGTCCGCGCGACCTCGATTGCGCCGCGCACGTTCCCCATCTTTCCGAGGCTGACGTGCTCCGGGCGGAGGGTGCCATCGTCCTTCATGCGTCCGAGGTGGAGGGCGACGAGGAACGCGCGGTTGATCTCCAATGCCATCTCGGCGAGCTTCTCCTGTGTGAGCTGGTAGCCCGCGATCGGCTTGCCGAAGACGATGCGTTCCTTCGAATAGTCGAGCGCGCACTCGAAGCAGGCCCGCGCGGCTCCGACCGCCCCGAAGACGATGCCGAAGCGGGCCTCGTTCAGGCAGGAGAGCGGCCCGCGCAGGGTGGTGGCGCCGGGCAGGGCGTTCTCGTCGGGGACGCGGACGTCCTGGAGCACGAGCTCCGAGGTCACGGATGCCCGCAGCGAGAGCTTCTTGTGGATCTCCGGCGCCGAGAACCCCGGCATGTCCTTCTCGACGATGAAGCCGCGG
>JBKPLV010000358.1:0-3328 GCA_046731795.1 Actinomycetota bacterium
GGTACGGGATCTACGCTGGATTCGCCCTCGGACACCGTGCGGCCATGTCGATCGGGACGAACCCGCACTACGGCGGATCGGAGCGAAGGATCGAGCCGTACCTGCTCGACTTCGAGGGAGACCTGTACGGAAAGCGCCTCGTCGTGGAGCTGTGGGAGCGCCTGCGTGACGAGGCGGTGTTCGACTCCGAGGAGGCGCTCGTCGAGCAGATCGGCCGCGACGTCGAAGCGACGAAGCGCGCCTCGCGACCTGTGTAGCTCGCCGCCGCGGCAGCCCTATTTCGCATCGGTAGCGTGTTGCAAGTGGCCGGCGAGAACGGGCAGCCTCTGATCCACGCGCGCAACCTCGTCAAGCGCTTCGGCGAGTTCGTGGCCGTAGACGGCATCGACTTCGACCTCCAGCGGGGCGAGGCGTTCGGCTTCCTCGGCCCGAACGGGGCGGGGAAGACGTCGACCATGCGCATGATCGGCTGCGTCTCGCCCGTGACCGACGGGACGCTCCGGATCCTCGGCCTCGATCCGGCCCGCGACGGCGTGAAGATCCGCGCGCGGCTGGGCGTCGTCCCTCAGCTCGACACGCTCGACATGGAGCTGACGGTCCGCGAGAACATCGTCATCTACGGCCGCTACTTCGGGCTCTCGCGCAAGCAGCTGGGGAAGCGCGCCGACGAGCTGCTCGACTTCGTGGAGCTGAGCGAGCGGGCGAACGACCGGGTCGAGCCGCTCTCCGGCGGGATGAAGCGCCGTCTGACGATCGCGCGTTCTCTCGTCAACGACCCGGAGGTCATGCTCCTCGACGAGCCGACCACCGGCCTCGATCCACAGGCCCGACACGTCGTCTGGGATCGCTTGTACCGGCTCAAGACGCAGGGCGTCACGCTCCTCCTGACGACGCACTACATGGACGAGGCCGAGCAGCTGTGCGATCGCCTCGTCGTCATGGATCGGGGGAAGATCGTCGCGGAGGGGTCACCGCGGGGCCTCATCGAGCAGTACTCGACGCGAGAGGTGCTCGAGCTCCGGTTCCAGGACGGCACCCGGCCGGACGACCTGAGCTACTGGACCGAGGGAGTCGTCTCGCGCGTCGAGCCGCTCCCGGACCGCGTCCTCCTGTACGCGGACGACGGCGACGCGGCGTCGCACCAGCTGCACGAGCGAGGCCTCGAGCCCGAGAGCGTGCTCGTGCGGCGGAGCACGCTCGAGGACGTCTTCCTGCACCTCACCGGCCGAAGCCTGATCGAATAGCCGTGAGCTCCCTGGCACTCACCGCGCGCCCGTACGAGTTCTTCCTCGCGCAGTACCGGCGCGTCTGGCGCGCGACGCTCGTGTCGAGCGTCGTCACGCCGGTCTTCTACCTGCTCGCTCTCGGCGTGGGAATGAGCTCGTTCCTCGGGGACGTCAGTTTTCGCGGGAACACGTACGACTACCTCGAGTTCGTCGCACCCGGACTGCTCGGGGCGACGGCGATGCAGCTCGCTTCGTTCGAGGCGAGCTGGCCGGTGCTGTCCGCCATCAAGTGGACCCGCCAGTACCACGCGATGCTCGCGACCCCGCTGCGGATCCGGGACGTCGTGTTCGCGCACCAGGGGTTCATGGCCTCGCGGATGCTCATGACGTCGACCGTCTACTTCGTCGTCATCGTCGCCTTCGGAGCCGTGCACTCGCCGCTCGGCGTGCTCGCGATCCCGACGGCCGTGCTGACGGGGCTCGCGTACTCCACGGTCATCGCCGCCTGGGGCGCGCACACGGACAACGAGGCCTCGTTCGTGGCGATCTTCCGCTTCGTGATCGTCCCGATGTTCCTGTTCTCCGGGACCTTCTTCCCGATCAGCCGCCTCCCGGGCGTGCTCGAGCTGGTCGCCTACGTGACCCCGCTGTGGCACGGCGTCGACCTCAGCCGGATGCTGACGCTCGACGACATCGTCCTCTGGCTCGCCGTGGTGCACGTGCTGTACCTGCTCGCATTCGTCGCCGGTGGGCTCGCACTTGCGCTCGTCTCCTACCGTCGGAGGCTGGTCGTATGACCGCCGGGGAAACCATGTTTCCCCCGCGTGCCCCGTTCTTCTTGAGAGCGTGGGGAACCTCCCGGTTCCCCGTACCCCTCCCCGCTCATCGGCCAGAGAGCGGCCGATGACCGAGCTCGTCGCACGCGCTCGCCTGAGCGCCCCGGCTCGCCCGACGGTCGGCGGTCTCCTGATCGTCGAGCGGAACGTGATGGTCTACCGGCGGACCTGGATGATCCTCTTCTCCGGGTTCTTCGAGCCGCTCTTCTATCTCTTCTTCTTCGTCTACCCGCTCCAGGGAATACGCGACGTCCCCATCACCGTCGGCGGCCAGGCGATCGAGTACGCGGCCTTCGTCGCGCCGGCACTCCTCGCGGCGTCGGCGATGAACGGGGCGTTCTACGACGCAACCAACGTGTTCTGGAAGCTGCGCTACGGCAAGGTCTACGAGTCGATCCTCGCGACGCCCGTCAGCCCGCAGGACGTCGCGACCGGCGAGACGATCTGGGCGGTCGTGCGAGCGTTCATGTACTCGGCGGCGTTCTTCACGGTCATCACGCTCCTCGGCCTCGTCGACTCGTGGTGGGCCGTGCTGGCGCTTCCGGCGTGCTTCGTGATCGGCTTCGGGTTCGCCGGCGCCGGGATCGCGGCCGTCACCTGGATGCGGAGCTGGCAGGACTTCGACCTCGTCCAGCTCGTGATGCTCCCGATGTTCCTCTTCTCGGCGACCTTCTACCCGATCTCGGTCTACCCGGAGGCTCTCGAGATCCTCGTGAAGTGCCTGCCGCTGTACCACGGGATCGAGCTCGTCCGCTCGCTGACGACGGGGACGGTCGGGGCCTTCCAGCTCGTGAACGTCGCGTACCTCACAACCATGGGGCTCGTCGGCATGTTCATCGCCTCTCGCCGTATCGACAGGCTGCTCCTCAAGTAGCTACAGGAGGAACGCGGCACCGCTGCGGCGCGGATCGCCCGCAGCACCGGCGCGTCCCACGCAGCTCACGCCGCCGAAGTAGTGGTGGATGCGATCCCAGCGGCGCACCGTGTGCCCGCTCTCCTCGAGCCGGTCGAGCGCCACCTCGTCGACGCCGGGCTCGGCATCGACGAGCTCGAGCATGGGGTGGACCCGTGGGAGCCCGACGGCCGTCTCGGCGTCGTGGCCCTCGTCCAGGATCGCCGCGAGAACAGTCGCGAGCGCCGTGCGCAGGCGGGTTGCGCCAGCCGAGCCGATCGCGAGCTCGAGACCGTTGTCGTCGAAGACGAGGCTCGGCGCCATCCGGCTCTCGAGGTGGTCGCCCGCTGCGGGCTCGCCGTGGGCGATGTCGG
>JBKPLV010000359.1:0-11710 GCA_046731795.1 Actinomycetota bacterium
GCGCGGTCCTCCGCGACGCGCTCGCGAGCAGCCGCCGGCGCCTTCCCGGCGTCCTCCTGCGGATGCCCCTCGCTAGTCGGGCTCCCAGCCGACCTCGATGACGTAGCCGTCCGGGTCGCGGAACTTCACGCTCACGTAGTCAGGCTCGTCCCACCACTCGACGATCTCGAGCCCGTCGGCCTCGACGCGCTCGCGGAACACCCGAACGTCCTCCGGGCTCGCGGCGCCACGCCCGAAGTGAAGGAAGCGCGGCAGCACGATGGGCTCCTCGATCTGGCCGAGCGCGAGCGAGAAACCCGCGTCGTCGTGGAGGATGCGCACGCCGTCCTCGCGTGGTTCGGGCTCCGGCACGAACCCGAAGTAGTGCGTGTAGAAGCGGATCGAGCGGGCCTGATCCGAGACCGCGAGCGCGAGATGGTCCATCAGCGTCCCGCGGCGGCGAGCAACCCGGGCCGGACGAGGCGCGGCGGAGCGACGAGCCCGGCGTCCTTCACCGGCGGATTCAGCGGCTCCGCCAGAGGAGCTGCGCCGAACGACGCGCGCACCCGCTCCTCGGGCGCATCGGCGTACAGCGTCGTCCGCTGGCGTGGCACGCGAGCGGCGGAGCGGATGAGCTCCTCCATCCGCTCCGGAGGCATCTCCTGCCCGAACGCCGCGCCCGCGGAACGCGAGATGGACTCGTTCATCAACGTCCCGCCGAGGTCGTTCACGCCGGCCGCGAGCGCCTGATGTGTCCCCTCGGGTCCCAGCTTGACCCACGACGCCTGGATGTTGGTGATCTCGGGATGGAGCGCGAGCCGGGCGACCGCGTGCACGAGGAGCGCCTCCCGAAACGTCGGCCCCCGCCGTGCGCGCCCCTGCAGGTAGATCGGCGCCTCCATCGGGACGAACGGGAGCGGAACGAACTCGGTGAAGCCACCCGAGCGCCGCTGCTGCTCTCGCGCGCGCAAGAGGTGGCGCGCCCAGGAGCGCGGAGACTCGACGTGCCCGAACATGAGCGTGACGTTCGAGCGCAGCCCCACGCGATGGGCCGCGTCGTGCACCGCGAGCCACTGCGCCGTCGTCACCTTGTCCGGGCAGATCACGCGGCGTACCTCGTCGTCGAGCACCTCGGCCGCGGTGCCCGGCAGCGACCCCAGCCCGAGGTCACGGAGGTGCCCGAGGTACTCGGCGAGCGTGAGGTCGAGCGTCGCCGCGCCCTGCCAGATCTCGAGGGCCGAGAACGCGTGCACGTGGATGCCGGGGACCGCGTCGCGGATCGTCCGGACGACGTCCGCGTAGTAGTCGCCGGTAAAAGCCGGATGGATCCCGCCCTGGAGACAGACCTCGGTCGCGCCGCGATCCCACGCTTCCTCGACGCGCCGGACGATCTCGTCGCGCGGTACGAGGTAGGGCGCGCCGCGGAGGTTCGCCGCGAGCTTCCCCTTCGAGAACGCGCAGAACCCGCAGCGGAAGTAGCAGACGTTCGTGTACTGGATGTTCCGCGTCACGACGTACGAGACCGTGTCGCCGCAGACTTCGCGACGCAGGCGATCCGCGGCCGCGAAGACCCGCTGTGCCTCGTCGCCGCGCGCCTCGAGCAGGCGCGTGAGCTCGTCCTCCCCGAGCTCGGCTCCGACTACGACGGGCAGCGCGTCCCGGCGGACGACGAAGGGCGGCGTGACGGGGTCGCCGGGCGCCCACGCGTCGTCCCGAGACAGCGAGGCAGCATCCGACGCGCGCAGCACGTGCTGCAGCACCGCGGGATCGAGCCAGTGCGGGCCGACGTACTCGGGGTACACCGGCAGGCGCGGCGCCAGCTCGAGCCCTCGTGACCGTGCCGCCTCTCCGAGCCGCTCGAGCTCCGGCCACGGCGCCTCCGGGTTGACGTGGTCGATCGTGACCGGCGAGACGCCTCCCCAGTCGTCGATGCCCGCGTCGAGCAGGCGCGGAAAGTCGTCGAACGCGAGGTTCGGCGGCGCCTGCACGTGCCACGACGGCCCGAGCAGGATGCGCGCGACGGCGATCGTCCACAGGTGATCGTCGAGCGACGGCTCGGCGTGCGCGGCCATGCGCGTGCCCGGCTTCGCGCGGAAGTTCTGGACGATGACCTCCTGGACGTGTCCGTGCTCCTCGCCGAGCGCCTTCAGCGCGAGCAGCGCTTCGATCCGCTCCACGCGGGTCTCGCCGATCCCGATGAGGATCCCGCTCGTGAACGGGATCGCGAGCTCGCCGGCGAGCCGGATCGTCTCCAGGCGCCGGGCCGGGAGCTTGTCGGGCGAGGCCCAGTGCGGTCCGCCCTTCTCGGCGAGCCGCTCGACGGTGGTCTCGAGCATGATCCCCATCGACGCGGACACCGGGCGCAGCGCCTCGAGCTCGGCCCGCGACATCACCCCCGGGTTCAGATGCGGCAGGAGCCCGGTCTCCTCGAGGACGAGGCGGGCACAGCGCTCGAGGTACTCGAGAGTCGTCTCGCAGCCGAGCGCGCGGAGCTCCTCGCGCGCGACCTTGTAGCGGAGCTCGGGCTTGTCCCCCAGCGTGAAGAGCGCCTCGCGACAGCCGGCGGTCGCGCCGGCTCGCGCGATCGCGAGCACCTCCTCCTCGGTCATGAATGCTCGCTCGCCCCGCCGCGGTGGACGCGCGAAGGTGCAGTAGCCGCACACGTCGCGGCACAGCGTCGTCAGCGGGATGAAGACCTTCGGCGAGTACGTGACGAGCGGCCCGGGGCGCAGCGCGCGTGCCTCGGCGAGGAGCTCGTCGAGGGGTGTGTCGAGGAGCTCGCGCACCGATCCATCCTCGCATGCGGCGTAACATCCGCGGCCCCTCTGGACATCTCTCGGGCATGACCACGGACGCAGAGCTCATCCATGCGGCGCGCTCGGATCCACGCGCGTTCCGCGATCTGTACGAGCGCTACGCCGAGCGCCTGTACCGCTTCCACCTCGGACGCTCGCGTGACGCCGTCGCGGCGCACGATCTGACCGCGGAGACCTTTGCGCAGGCCTGGCTCGGCCGGACTCGGTTTCGTGACGAAGCAGGAGGATCCGCCGGGCCATGGCTCTTCGGGATCGCGCGCAACGTCCTCTCGGCGTCGGTGCGTCGCGGGCGGCTCGAGCGGGCAGCCTGCACACGGCTCGGCATTCTCGAGCGACTCGACCGCGAGCCCGCCACCGCCGAGCCCGACGAGAGCTGGCTCGACGGCCTCGACGAGGCCCTCGCCGAGCTTCCCGAGAGCCAGCAGGACGCGCTCCGGCTCCGGTTCGCCGACGACCTGCCCTACGACGAGCTCGCGGACACGCTCGGCACGACCCCGCAGGCGGCGCGCGTGCGGGTCCACCGCGGCCTCTCCGCCCTCCGACTCCGTCTCGCCCACTCGAAGGAGAACTCCAGATGACCGACGTCCAGACCACGCTCCACCGGCTCGGCGACGCGTTGGAGAGCGCTGCTGCCGCCGATCTCCGGAACTCCAACTCTGCGCCTGCTCGCCGCCGGCGCTTCTCGACGCGTATCGCGATCGCTGTCGCGGTCGTCGCCGTCCTCGCCCCCGCGATCGCCGTCGCCGCCAGCCACCTGATCGGGACCGACGAGGTCGAACAGAGCCTCCCTGCCGGAACGCTCTCGCTCGCCGGCACGGAGCCGACGTGCACGGTCGTCGTCCAGGACGTCGAGTACCACTGTCTGCTCGCGCATGCCCCGGCGCCCGAGGTCTCGGACTGGAAGGGCACCGTCGAGCCGACCGTCGACGCGACGAAGCACGTGAACGGTGGGTGCCGCTCTCTCGCCTCCGACGGCCGCCAGTGGGAGTGCTACATCGGACAGGCGGCGGTCCGCCAGCAGATCATCGGCCCCGGCTTCCTCGGCGAGTACGCGCCGTCGCCCGGCCAGGGCTAGAGGCGGCGCGTCGATCGGATCCTCCTTCGTTCGTCGTGTAGATAACGGCGAACGAAGGAGGAGCGATGCGGTTCCTGTTCCTAGTCCACGGCGACAGCGCAGCGGAGGCGGCGCTTACACCGGATGAGCGTCGCGCGATCGTCGACGCGCACGTGGCGTACGGGGGGATGCTCCGGGAGCGCGGCGCCCACGTGCTCGGCGCGGCGCTCACCGGCGAGGCGGCCGTCGTCCGTCCCGGCGGCGATCCGCTCGTGACGGACGGCCCCTTCGCCGAGACGAAGGAGGCCGTCGGCGGCTTCTACGTCGTCGAGTGCGCGAGCCGCGAGGAAGCGACCGAGCTCGCCGGCCGCATCCCGCAGAGCCCGGGTGTCACCGTCGAGGTGCTCACGGTCGCCGAGCTCTGAGAGCTCACGCGGCCGACGCCCGCAGGTAGGTCACCACGGCAAGCACGCGCCTGTGCGTGTCGCCGTCCTGCGGCAGATCGAGCTTGCCGAGGATCGAGCGCACGTGCGTCTCGACGGTCTTCTCGGTCAGCCACAGCTCCTTCGCGATGCTCGCGTTCGTGCGCCCCTCGGCCACCAGGGCGAGCACCTCGCGCTCGCGCGGGGTGAGCTCCGCGAGCGGATCGTTCGCATGAGGCTGCCCGAGCAGCTGCGTGACGACAACCGGGTCGAGCGCAGATCCGCCTCGGCTCACGCGCTCGGCGGCGTCCAGGAACTCGCCGACGTCGAGGACGCGGTCCTTCAAGAGGTAGCCGAACCCTCCGTCTGCGCTCACGAGCTCGATTGCGAACCGGCTCTCGACGTGCTGCGAGAGCACCAGCACTCCCACTCCCGGATGCAGGCGTCGGATCTCCGCGGCCGCGCGCATGCCCTCGTCCTCGTACGTGGGAGGCATGCGCACGTCCACGATCGCGAGATCCGGCTCGTGCTCGGCGACGACGGCGAGGAGGGCCTCGGCGTCTCCCACCCTTGCGAGCACGGTGTGGCCCGCGTCCTCGAGCAGCCCGGCGAGGCCCTCCCGGAGGAGAACCGTGTCCTCCGCGATCACGACTCGCACGGGATCGCCACCTCGATGCGCGTTCCACCGCCGCGCGGACTCACGACGTCGAGCGTGCCGCCGTGCGCGGCGACCCGGTCGCGGAGGCCGGCGAGGCCCGAGCCGCGGCGGACGACGGCTCCCCCGACGCCGTCGTCCGAGACGCTGACGTGCAGCGTCCCGTTGTTGCGGTACGTCCGCACCGCGACCTTCGACGGGGACGCGTGCTTCACCGCATTCGTGATCGCCTCGCAGGCCACGAAGTAGGCGGCAGCTTCGACGCTCGCCGCGAGGCGCTCACGTGAGGCATCCACGTCCACCGGAATCGGCGTCGTTCGCGCCAGGTCGCGCAGAGCCGCGGCGAGGCCTTCGTCGAGACGCGCCGGGCGCACGCCTGCCGCGATCTGGCGGAGGTCGCCGATCGCAGCCCCCACCTCGCCGACGACCTGGTCGAGCGCGGGCGAGAGGATCTTCGCCTCGGGCGGGAGACTCAACTGCATCCGCCTGAGCTGGACGCCGAGCGATACGAGCCGCTGCTGGGCTCCGTCGTGAAGATCTCGCTCCAGACGGCGGCGCTCCTCGTAGCCCGCCTCGACGATCCGCGCACGAGACGCCTCGACCTCGGCCAACTGGATGCGGACCTCGACGGTGAGCCGCGCCATCTCGATCGAGAGCGCGGCCGCGGCGAGGACGCCGTCGAGCAGGTCGCGCCGCTCGAGTAGCGCCGGATCGTGGAGGAGCAGCGCCGTGCGCGTGTCGTCGCGAAGGATCTCGCGACGGCCCCGTTCATCGACCGGCAGCTCGACGATCTCGCCCGAGGCATCCGCGTGCGCCTGGGTCTCGGGCAGCCAGAAGTAGAGGTCGGCGAGTGGATCTCCCAGGGCTTCTGCAAGCACCGAGCCGATCTCCTCGGCAGCGCGCCGTCCGTCTCGCACCTCGTCCTCGAAGGCGCGCACGAGGCGGACACCCTCGTAGCGCGCACGCCGGAAGCGGCGGTCGAACAGATCCTGGATGCGAGCTCGCAGCGGTCGGAACACGAGCGCCACCGCGAGAGTGGCGACCGCGACCACCCATTTCGAATCGCCGCCCGCGAGCACGCCGAGAACGAGCGCGACGCCGGCATACGCGGCGGCCAGAAGCGCGGTCAGGGTCACGTAGACGAGCGTGCGGTTGAGGAGCCGCTCGATCGCATAGAGGCGGTAGCGCGTGACGGCGATCCCGACCGCGACGGCGACCGCGACCTGCGTGAGGAGCAGGAAGGGGAAGAGGACGACTTCGACGAACCGATTCGTCACGAGCCACTGCGACGCGCAGAGGACGAGTCCGAGCGGGATGAGGAGCACGGCCCACGCGAGCCAGAGTGTCTGCAGACGCTCGACGCCGGTCGACCGCTTGAGTCGCAGGCGAATCGCGAGGGCGCCGGCGACGAGGCTTGCCAGGATTCCGATCCAGAACGGAATCCAGATTCCCGTGCCGTCGAGGGCCTCGCCGACGCTGTTGTGCAGCAGCGGGTTCCGGACCGAGGCGTCGGGTGAGTCGAACGGCGAGGGGTCGAACATCGCGAGCACGATGAAGGTCGCGAAGCACACGACCGCCGCGCCTGCGACCCAGCGCCAGCGCGGAGTGAGAAGGTGCCCATTCGGGAAGACGTACGCGATCGCGATGGGCCACGCGTAGAGCAGCGGCCACGTCGCCCTGCTGGCCTGCAGACCCCACGGGTTGCCGAGTATCTCGCCCACGAGCGGAGCAATGACCGTCAGTCCGCCGACGAGCATGATCCAACCGATCACGTTGTTCGGTCTCCGCAGGACTATGCCCAACCCGATGAAGGTCGGAGTCCCAACGACGACGACGAGGAGCACCCAGACCGCCCAGTAGATCGGCTTGACCGGGTCCTCTGCAGGCCCGTGCACGACCCCGAGGAGCCGGAGCGCGAGGACGCCCAGGAGCGCGACCGTCGTAGCCGCGACGCACCAGGCGGCGATGCGAAGACCGCGCATGGACTGAATCTTTCGCCTCCTCGCCCGAAACCGCAATACGGGCTAGCACCGAGATCGAGTTCCTCGCTGGCGCCGGGGCGAGGCACGCGCTGGCGTCGATGTGGGCGGAGGCCCGCCCTCCTAGCGTCGTTTGCGACATCGACCGAAGGAGTTCCACATGATTCGTGCAGGCGACAGCATCGAGAACCCTGTCACCGGCGAGCGTCTCGTTTTCACGAGGACCGCCGCTGAGACGGAGGGCGAATACGTCCGCTTCGAGTGCTTCGTGAAGCCGTCGGGCTTCGTCGCGGCCCCCCATGTCCATCCGTTCCAGGAGGAGCGCTTCGAGGTCCTGGACGGCTCGGTGAGCTTCCGGATCGACGGCCAGATGCTCACCGCCAGCCCCGGCGAGGTCGTCCTCGTCGCCGCGGGCCGGAAGCACCAGTTCTGGAACGCAGGGGACGAGGAAGTGCGCTTCGCCTGCGAGGTGCGCCCGGCGCTCCGGTTCGAGCAGCTGATCGAGACGATGTTCTCACTCGCCCAGGCCGGCAAGACCAACAAGAAGGGCATGCCGAACCCGCTGCGTCTCGCCGTCATCGCGCAGGAGCACTTCGACACCGTTCGCCTGCCCTTTCCACCGGTCTGGATGCAGCGCATCGGCCTCACGGTCGGTGCGCCGGTCGGCCGGCTCCTTGGCTACGGCGCGACGTTCGAGCTCGAGCCCGAGCCCGACCAGGTCGCGGGGGAGGTCGTCCCGGCATGACCTGGCGGCGACGACAGCGGCGCCGGCTCATCTGGGCCGGCGCCCTCCTCGGCCTCGTGCTGCTGCTGGCGACGGTCTCGGTGGCACGTGCCGCCTTGTGGACACGTGACCTGCTGGCCCCGAACACCCACCACTGGAGAGGAGCCAGTCGATGAGCTCGACACAGCTGTTTCCGGGTGAGGGACCGCATCAGCCATCGCAGACCTGCTCCTCGTACGCCGTGGTGCGCGACGTGTGCGCCAGCACGTCGCGGTGCGTGCGGTTGAAGACGGCCAGGTCCTCCGGCGTGGCATCGACGTAGATCTTCCGCAGGTCGTAGTCGTAGCTCGCGACGACCTCGGCCCAGCGACCGTGGAACCACGCGGTGTCCGCCCTCACGTCCCCGGCGACCTCGGGCGGCGCGGTGGCGTCGAGCGCGTCGAGCGCGTCCTCGAAGCGGCTCCCGGTGACGACTGCCCGCATCACCTTCGGGTCGAAGTGCGAGGCGGCGATCCGGTCGAGCGCGGCGTCGAACGCGCTCAGCGCCTTGCAGAAGGCCCTCGACGCGTCACTGCCCGTGAAGACGACGTCCGCCGGCGGCGGTGCCGGCTGCGTCCCGCACGCCCGGTCCTCGTAGGCGTACGCCACGGCCTGGGCCTTCTCGACGTCAGGTGGGGGGCCTCCGAAGACGGCCGCCTGCTCGGCAGGCGTCCCCTGCCTCTGCGCGCGCCGAAGATCGAAGGCGTACTTCTCGAGGGTCGGACCCAGACGGGTTCGGAGGAAGCGCACCTTCACCTCGACGGCCGCCCGGATCCCCGGCGGCGCCTGCCGGAGCAGGGCTTCTTCGGAGCGAAGGTAGGCGCTCCAGAACCGTCGCAGCGCCGCGGGGTCGGGCTGATCGAAGCCCTCGCCATGGTCGAGCTCGTACACCTTCCAGGCCCGATAGGTCTTGCAGTACGGGCTGTGTGAACCCGTCGCGGGCTCGACGACCGCCGGATCGCGGCCCCCGTTGCACCCGGCTACCGCGGCCAGGACGAAGGCAACCGCGGCTACATGTCGAACACGCGTCACCTCTCGTCTCGGGTTAGCGCACCTGCGTGAAGCGGTGCGCAAGGACGGCTGCACGGCCCTGGCACGACGGGGACTCCCGCTTCCGCGTGAAGGTCACGGTCTTGCCCGACCTCGTCCAGGCGTACGCGCCCACTCCCGTGCAGCCGCTTCCGCGCTCGCGCCTGAAGGTGATCGTCGACGTGGTCGTCGAGTAGTTGCCCCGTGCGAGGGACTGCCCGTTCAGCTTGACCGTGTACGTGCCCTTGCCGAGAACGAGCGCCCACGTCCCCTTGAGCTGGGCGGGGCTCTTGATGGTCGTCTGGTACGTCCCTTGCAGGCCGCCGGCGGCGACGGCCACGGACGAGGCGGCCAGTGCCGCCACGACAGCGGAGAGCATGGTCATTCGTGTTCTGAGGCTCATCGGATACCTCCGGTCGAGAGACAACGAGTCTCTGCAAGACGGTGCCGATCTCCGGCGACCCCGTCGATCCCTCGTGCCGACCGAATCCGGTTGCGGGAGGGGGACGGTTTTCAGCCGTTTGGCAAGGGCGACCGCCCGAGCGCGCTCAGCCGCCGGCCCACTCCGAGCAGGTCGCCCGATAGGCGGTCTCCTGCGGCAGGTAGAGCGCCCACTCCTCGCGCGTGAGGTTCCGGCCCACGATCGCGCAGGCACGGTCTCGCCAGGCCGCCGGATCGACGTCCCACACCATCGTGTGCGCCTCGATGCCTGCGACCGCGAGGAGCTTCCCGTCCGGGCTGAAGTCGTTGCCCACCGCGAGGAATGGCGGCAGCGCCACCGCGTCTGCAGGGCTGCCGAGGCGGGGGCTCGGTAGAAGCTCCTCTCCATAGGCGACACCCGTCGCCGGCTCCCACAACCTCGACGGGCCGTGCAGGCTCGTGGTCGCGAGCAGGGATCCGGTCGGATCGAACGCGACGCCCGTGACCGGCCCCGTGTGGCCCGCGAGCGGCGGGTAAGCCGGCCGCTGCTCGTCGACGCGCCACACCCGCACCGGCCCGATCGCTCCGCCCGCGGCGACGAGCTCGCCGCTCGGGTCGAAGGCGAGGTTCATGACGCCGTCGTCCGCGACCCTCATCGGCATGCCGCGCCGCTCTCGGGTCGCCACGTCCCAGAGGTCGAGCTGTGCGTAGCCTCCGAAGCGCGAGCTGCCCGTCGCGAGCAGCGCACCGTCCGGGCTGAAGGCGAGGGCGAGCACCGATCCGTTCCTGGGGGCGATCGCCTGCCCGAGGCGCGTGCGGGACTCGACGTCCCACAGCTGCACCGTGCCCGGCTGCCGCTGCTCGTAGAACCCCTCGACACCGTTCGGATCCACCGCCACGGCCAAGAGCCGTCCGTGGGGACTGAACGCAACCTGCCAGACGGCGCCGCCTCCGACGTCGATCGCGGAGCCCACGCGCGCTCCGGAGGCCACATCGAAAACCCGGACCCGCCCCTCGACCGTCCCCGCGGCGACGAGCCGCGAGGCGGGATCGATAGCGATCGCGGTGACCGGCGATCCGACGGCAATGCGACGGACCGGCCGTCCGGTCGCGAGGTCGTGGAGGACGAGCTGGCCGTCCCACTGCGCGCGGAGGATCCGCGTGCCGTCACGACTGAACGCGACGTCGCTCGTGAGAGCGGCTTGCTCGTCGAGCGCCCGGCCGAGAACCTGGTCTCCGCTCATGTCCCAGACGACCACCGAGCCCACGTGCCCGCTCACGAGCGTTCGACCGTCCCGAGAGAAGTCGACGTCGTTGACCGGCGTGGTGTCGGCAACCAGCGGGGGGCCGTAGGGAGCGCCGGTCGCGACGTCCCAGACGAAGACGGGTCCTTCGAACGAGGCGGCCGCGAGCAGGCGTCCGTCGGGGCTGAGCGCCAGTGCTGCAGCGGGGTTGTCGCCGACCGAGAGGGGCCGGCCGATCCGACGGCCCGTCCGGACGTCGATCATCGTCACCGAGCCTCCGTCGTCGCTCGCGATCAGAGCCCTGCCGTCAGGACTGAAGACGGCGTCCTCCACGTCCTCCTCGCCGATGCGCAGAGGGCTACCGACGCGCCGGCCCGTGGCAACCTCCCAGATGCCGACCGTCCCGGGCGCACCGGGGACCGCGACCCACTTCGAATCAGGGCTGAAGGCGAGCGCCTGTGCGCCGCCGAGCCCCGGCGGGTGGGTGACGATCGGGCGGCCGATGACACGCCCGGTCGCCGCGTTCCACAGCGTCACGTGGTTGGCCTCCTGCGCCCCGGCCGCGATGACCTTCCCGTCCGGGCTGTAGCGCACGACCGCGAGCGCGGGCGCGTCGGGCGAGGCGCCCGGATCGCTCAGCTCACGCAGCCTCGTCCTGCGCAAGACGTCCCAGAGCTCGACGCGCCCCCTTCCACCGGAAATCGCGAGCGTCGTCCCGTCGGGTGCGAAGTCGACACCTCCGGACGAGCCCTGAGCCGACTCCAGCTCGCCGACCGACCGCCACCGTTCCGTGTCCCACAGGGTCGTGCCGTCGATCGTGGTCGTCGCGAGGAGCTTCCCGTCCGGGCTGAGCGCCGTCGCGTTGACCGGGGCATCGAAACCCCACAGCCATCTGCGAACCCGCGAGCCGTGCTCGAGCGCGCCCAGCAGCGCGCTCCGACTGTCGGCCGAGTCGTCGAGGCGGCCCGCCTCCAGTGCGAGAAGCAGCGCGAGGTCGGGGTGCTCCGCGGCAGCCTCCCGTGACTGCGCTGCGAGGCGACCGGCCTGCGCGACGACCGCGGAATGCCGCGCGCTGCCACGTTGGACGAAGGCGAAGACTCCGGCGATCAGTGCGAGCACGAGCGCTGCGGCGACTGCAACGAGCAGCGCGCGTAGACGCCTGGCCCGTCGCCTGGCACCGACGAGATCGGCCTCCTGGGCGGCCCGCCCGGCCTCGAGGAACTCACGCTCGATCGGCGCGAGCCGGCGCTCGTCGTCCGCCACCTCGAGCGCGGCGGCGAGCCGTGGGCCGCGGTAGAGATCGGCCTCGCTGCGCCCCGACTCGTGCCACGACCGGGCGGCCGCGGCCA
>JBKPLV010000360.1:0-5908 GCA_046731795.1 Actinomycetota bacterium
ACCGTCACCGTGCGTGACGAGCTCCTGGTCGATCGCTCCCCTCGACGTCCGCACGGCGCGGACGCTCGCGCGTGAGCTCGGCCTGAGCCAGACGACTGCGGCTGTCCTCGCCCGTCGTGGCTTCTCCGACGTGGCGGAAGCCCGAGCGTTCCTCGACGCCGAGCTGCCAGGGCACGACCCGTTCCTGCTCGGCGACGTGCGCGAGGCGTGCGAGCGCATCCGTGCCGCGGTCGCCGCAGGGACACGTATCTGCGTGCACGGCGACTACGACGTGGATGGGATCTGCGCGACCGCGGTCGCCGTCCTCTACCTCCGCGAGCTCGGCGCGGAGGTGCGCTGGCACCTCCCGAGCAGATTCGAGGAGGGGTACGGGGTCTCGCGCCACACCCTGGGCCGCTTGGCCGACGAGGGCGTCGGGCTCGTGCTCACGGTCGACTGCGGCATCACGGCAGTCGAGGAGGTGGCGGAGGCAAAACGGGTCGGGCTCGAGGTGATCGTGACCGACCATCACCGGCCGGGCGATGTTCTTCCCGATTGCCCGATCGTGGCCACGCGCCCCTCGAGCTACCCGTTCCCGGAGCTGTGCGGCACGGGTGTGGTGCACAAGCTCGGCGAGGCACTCCTCGGCGCCGACCATCCGGTGGTGCAGCGCAGCCTCGACCTCGTCGGAATGGCCACCATCGCCGACGTCGTCCCCCTCGTCGACGAGAACCGCGCGCTCGCGGCTGCCGGCATGCGCTGTCTCGCTTCCACCTCGCGCCCCGGTCTCCAGGCCCTCATGCGCAGCGCCCGGGTCGACCCCGCCGCGGCGGACGCCGGCGCCGTCGCGTTCCGTCTTGCACCCAGGATCAACGCCGCGGGCAGGCTGGGGCGCCCCGACGTCGCGCTCGAGCTCGTCCTGACGAAGGACCTCGACGAGGCACGCCGGAACGCCGACGTGCTGGAGGAGCTGAACCGTGACCGTCAGGCGGTAGAGGACCGGATCCTGCGTGAGGCGATCGGCGCGGTCGAGTCGATGCCGGAATCGGCGCGGCGCCAACGCGGCTACGTGCTCTGGAACGAGGACTGGCACGAGGGGGTCATCGGGATCGTCGCCTCGCGACTCGTCGAGCGGTTCCATCGCCCGGTCGTCCTCGTCACGCGCTCCCACGATGCATGGAAGGGCTCCGGCCGGTCGATCGCCAGCTTCGATCTGCATGGCGCACTGGCCGCCTGCTCCGAGCACCTCGAGCGCTTCGGCGGACACAAGGCGGCTGCCGGCCTCTCCATCGCCGAGGCGAGCATTCCCGCCTTCGCAGAGGCCTTCGCAGCCCACGCCGACGCCCACATTGCCGCTGACGACCTGTTCGAGCTCGTTCGCGTGGATGCGGTCGTCTCGGCCCAGGATCTGACCCTCGAGCTCGCGGAGGAGCTCGGGCAGCTGGCGCCGTTCGGCCTCGGAAACCCCGACGTGACGCTGCTCGTGCCCGCGACGCAGGCGGTGACGCCCTCCACCGTGGGCGATGGAAAGCACCTGCGCTTCCGCGTGCGCCAGCACGGGCGCGACGCCGGCAGCGCGATCGCGTTCGGCCAGGGCTCGCAGATCGACCGGCTGCGCGCGGTCGGACTCTTCGACGTGGCCTTCCGGCTGAAGGAGAACCAGTGGAACGGCACCGTCGCGCCGCAGCTCGTCGTGCGGCGGATCTTCGACACCGCGGAGGGCTATGACGAGCTGCGCGCTTGGCTAGCGGAGCTGTGGCGACGAGGCGAGCCCGCCTGGACACCGGAGGCACGTCGCGTCTTCGCCGAGCTCGCACTCGACGAGGACGGCGCTGGACGTCGTCAGCTGCTCGAGTCCGAGTCGTTCAGGGCCCTGCTCCTGGACGCCGCCCTGCCGCGTGCCGCGTAAGTCAGCCGAGCCCCGCGCGTGACGGAACGAGCGCGTCGCGCATTACGAGGGCGAGGCGTCGCGCGTTCCTGCGGCGCCACCAGCGGCGGAGGCTGCTCATGGACGGACCGTGTTCGCGGGCCCGGCCGTGGCTCCTTCCTGCCGGGAAGGAGCGCAAAACGAGGCTCAGTACACTGAAACCATGACGGTCCTCGACGCCAAGCGGCATCGCGAAGACCTGGTCGAGGAGCTGATCGCCGAGGTCGAGGGCTACAACCCCGACGTCGACAAGGAGCTGCTGCGCCGGGCGTTCGAGTACGCGGAGAGCGCGCATGCGGGGCAGACGCGCCGCTCGGGCGAGGAGTTCATCCACCACCCCCTTGGCGTGGCGCGCATCTGTGCCGAGTTGCACCTCGACGAGCAGACGATCGCAGCTGCCCTCCTCCACGACGTCATCGAGGACACCGCGGCCGACGTCGAGGAGCTCCGTACCGAGTTCGGCCCCGAGGTCGCGCAGCTCGTCGAGGGCGTCACCAAGCTGACCCGGATCAGCTTCCAGAGCCGAGAGGCGGCGGAGGCGGAGAACTACCGGAAGATGATCGTGGCGATGGCGCAGGACGTCCGCGTCATCCTCATCAAGCTCGCCGACCGCCTGCACAACATGCGGACGATCGAGTATCTGGGGAAGCAGAAGCAGGCGCAGAAAGCGCGCGAGACCCTCGAGGTGTACGCGCCGCTCGCGCACCGGCTCGGGATCCACGCGCTCAAGTGGGAGCTCGAGGACCTCGCCTTCCAGACGCTGCATCCACGCAAGTACGCGGAGATCAAGGCGATGGTCGCCGACCAGCGCGCCGATCGCGAGGAGCAGGCGGAGAAGGCGGCCGAGGTCCTCGGCGACGAGCTCGAGAAGGCCGACGTCCCGGCTGACATCACCGGTCGGGCGAAGCACCTCTACTCGATCTACGACAAGATGGCCAAGCGCGGCCGCGAGTTCAACGAGATCTACGACCTCACGGCGCTCCGCGTCATCTGTGAGCGCTCAGGCGAGGAGGGGACGCGCGACTGCTACGCGGCGCTCGGCCTCGTGCACTCGCTGTGGAAGCCGATGCCAGGTCGCTTCAAGGACTTCGTCGCGATGCCGAAGCTCAACCGCTACCGGTCACTGCACACGACCGTGATCGGGCCTGAGGGACGGCCGCTCGAGATCCAGGTGCGAACGCGCGAGATGCACGAGGAGGCCGAGTACGGCGTCGCCGCACACTGGGTGTACAAACGCGGTCGCGCTGCGAAGGCGGACGACGAGTGGCTGACCTGGGTCAAGTCCCTCATGGAGGGTCAGAACGAGGACCAGGACCCGGGCGAGTACATGCGCACGCTTCGGACCGACCTGTTCTCCGAGGAGGTGTACGTCTTCACGCCGAAGGGCGAGGTGAAGGTGCTGCCGTCGGGCGCGACGCCGATCGACTTCGCGTACGCGGTGCACACCGACGTCGGCCATCGCACGGTGGGTGCGAAGGTGAACGGCCGAATCGTGCCGTTGCACTACCGGCTGCGCAGCGGCGACTTCGTCGAGATCCTGACCTCGAAGTCGGGCCGAGGCCCTTCCCGCGACTGGCTCCCCCTCGTCACCTCGTCACGCGCGCGCAACAAGATCCGCCAGTGGTACCAGCGTGAGACGCGCGGCGAGACGGAGGCCAAGGGCCGGGACCTCCTCGACCAGGCGCTGAAGGCGCAAAAGCTGCCGTACCGCAAGCTGCAGGGCTCGAGCGTGCTCGCGCAGGTCATCCGCGAGACGGGGTTCAAGAAGGCGGAGGACTTCTACGTCGCGCTCGGCTCCGGGAAGCTGCAGCCCGGGCAGATCGTCAACAAGGTTATCCAACGGCTCAAGACCGACGAGATCGCCGAGCCTGTCGTCACCGCGAAGCCGCAGCGGGCGCGCAAGGCGGTTGCGAGCGATCGCGTCGGGATCCACGTCACCGGCGTCGAGGACGTCCTCGTCCGGCTCGCGAAGTGCTGTACGCCGGTCCCTGGTGACCGCATCGTCGGCTACATCTCGATGGGCCGCGGCATCACCGTCCATCGCACGGACTGCCCCAACGTTCGCGCGCTCCAGCGGAACCCCGAGCGCTTCACGGACGTGGAGTGGGAGGGGGGCGCCTCGGCGGGCTTTCTCGTCCAGATCGCGGTCGACGCGTGGGACCGGGCGCGTCTGCTCGAGGACGTCGCGCGCACCTTCGCCGAGCACGGCGCGAACATCGTCTCTTACGGCGGCGTCGTCGAGGACGGCATGGCGCGGAACTGGTACACGGCCGAGGTCGGGGAGGTGAAGGAGCTCCGCTCGCTCTTGACGGCACTCCGGAACCTCGACGCGGTCTTCGACGCGTATCGAGTTACGCCCTCGTGACCTAGCCGGGCACGAGAGTGTAGGGCGCAAAGTAAACGAGGACGAGCAGCGCCCCGAGCACGCTGAGCACGATCCAGAGGGCTCGTCGGCTCATGATCGCTGTCATTCGTCGATCGGCCAGTCCGGGCGCTCGCGCAGCGAGGCGAAGTCTTCGTCCTTCGCGGCCATCTCGGTCCATTCCGGCTTCTGCTCGAGAGCCCGCGCGAGGTGCGCGAGCGCGTCTTCGCTCCGACCCGCGAGCGCCTCTGCGCACGCAAGGTTGTAGAGCGTCGCGGGATGATCGGGACGTTTCTCCAGAGCACGCGCGAGAGCGTCGGCGTAGGCGTGGAAGTCCCCTCTGGCCCGGTGCGGCTCTGCGGCGAAGAAGTCCTCCCAAGGCGATGGCTCGTACGCTTCCTCGCGCGGCCCACCGACGGCGAGAACCTGAGTGCCTGGCTCCTCTGCCCGTGCGTGGCGCTTCACGAGAGGGTCTCGGATGAAGACGACTGTTCCCGTCGGTGCGTCGAGGGTCTCGTCTCCCAGCGTGAAGGTCGCGCGACCGGCCACGACGACGTAGACCTCCTCATGGCGAAGGCTCGACTCGGTGTGCTCCTCGACGACGTCGTCGCCTGCGTTCGGGGCGAGGTACGCGTTGATGCCGAACGCCCTGACGTCCAGCGTGCGCCGCAGCGGGCGCCAGAGGAGCGTTCCGTCCACGACCGGTATCGGCTCGATCTCGTCGAGCCGCACCGACTGCCAACCGCGAGCCACGACGCGGAATCTACTCGCGGCGCTTCACGGAGATCGGCTTCGCGTAGACGAGGTAGCGCTCGCTCGCGAAGAAGCGCGGGTGGCACGCCTGCAGGACGAGCTGCTCGTGGTGGTGCGTCTTCAGCACGGAGACGTCGTTGTCGTCGACGATTCGATGTGTCGTGACCCGATACACGAGCGTCGCGTACGGGAGCTCCATCGTGATCAGGTCGCCGGGCTGCATCTCGTTGATGTGCCCGAACCAGGCTCCGTACGTCGTTCGGTGCCCTGCGATGTACACGAGCTCGCGCTCCCCGGGCATGTAGGTGTCGAGATGCCGTCCCGGGCCGCGTCGAAGATCCGACGCGGCGGTGCCGTTCACGACGACCACGTTCACGTGCATGCGGGGGACCTTGAGCCGGGCGATCGCGTCTCCTTCGTGGCTGTCGAGACGGAAGCGCCGCGCCTCGCGGCGCACGTCCTCGATCGTGGGCTGTGGCTTCGGCTTCACGGTCTCGTGCGACGTGGGGCGGCGAATCGGACGCCACGTCTCGAACCGCTCGTCGAGCTTCGACTCCAGCTTGCGCTGCTCGTAGGCTGTATACGCCGTCGTGAACGGGTCCTTCCACAGGTACACGGTGGCGGCCCAGGCGAGGATGCCGAGGCCGATGACGAGAAGGAGCGTTCCGATGCGATGCCTCATGGCGGGTCACAGAGTAGGGAGCCTGTCGGCGTAGCGCTGTGAAGCTGACGCGAACTCGCCGGACCTACCTCGTCGCTGCGGCCGTGGCCGCGATCGTGACGGCCGCGAACGCAAGCCAAGGCGCGTACTTCTCGCAGTCCTGGGGCTGGGTCGCGCTCGCGTTCCTCGTGCCGACGTCGATCCTCCTGATCCTCGATCAGGTCAC